>CANNKD010000049.1 GCA_947505205.1 Bacteroidota bacterium
CCCGTCAAAAGTTGGACAACCAGTAAATATCTTATCTCCATAAGTACCCCCAACTATCTTATCCCATATAATATTTCCATCAATATCAATTTTTACAATCCAATAATCTTCTGAATTAGGATATGGATCCTGACTAATATCACCATCTGAAGAACCTGAACCACCAACCAGAAAATAATTCCCTGTATTATCAGGGATTATTCGAAAAAAACCATCTCCGTTGCTTCCACCATAGGTTTTTTCCCATACTTTATTTCCATTATTATCAGTTTTTATCAGCCACCCGTCTAATAAACCCTTGTTAACCGAAATATCTCCATCTGTTGACCACGTATAACCAACAATAAAATACCCATTTTGTATTTCAACAATATCATATGCAAGGTCCTTATCGCTCCCCCCGAAGCAATTCTGCCAATCGATGTGAAGTGGTTGGGAGAATGTCGGAATGACTGAAATCAGAAAATAAATTAATGATAGTAATGTCTTTTTCAACGTAAATTATCTTAAAAAGGGTGATTTCTATGTTGTCATAACCTTTCAAAGATAAAACAATTTGTCTGCGGTGAGTAGGCTGGGAAATTTATCAAGGTGAATATATCCAACATTATTTAATGAAGCCTAAGTATAGCCGGGTAATGCATTTGCAAAAAATAAGAACAATTGTGCCGGTAGTCGCAATTTTCGCTTAATTTTACAACACTAAAATTAATCGTTAACCCAAAGCTTAATTATGATCCTTGTATGATCAAAATATACCATAATCCACGTTGCAGTAAATCCCGCGCCGGACTGGAATATCTGGTTTCGAAAAATATTGATTTTGAGATTGTTGACTATATGAAGAAATCACTTTCAGCAAGTGAAATTCTTTCTATACTCAAGAAATCTGGTTTGAAAATCGAAGATCTGATTCGAAAAAAAGAAGATGAGTACAATACCTTCATCAAAGGCAAATCTTTAACCGAAAATGAACTGATCGATCTCATCGTTTCATTTCCCAACCTTTTACAAAGACCCATTATTACTACCGACAGCAAAGCTGTGCTTGGTAATCCACCCGAACTTATTTCCAACATTCTGTAAAACAAAATATTATGAGAATAGAACGACCTTATGAGCAACTTCCGGTTTGGAAAAACCTGATGGATTTTGTCAAAATGATCTATATGGTAACCTCTACTTTTCCACCTGATGAAAAAGAAGGTCTTACACGCAAACTCCGCAACCGGTCAACCGACATTCCGGTTTCAATTGCTTCGGGAATTAGCTTGCGTATTAACATCGAAAGCAAACCATATCTGCAGGCAGCATCCGCCGCATTATCGGAAACAGAAACCTTACTTTTCATTTGTATGCAGTTGTCGATTATTCAACCTTCAGAATTCGAATCATTTCAAAAACAGATACTTGCAATCAATGATGAGTTGCAAAGTTTAATCATTCGCATCGAAAAAAAATTCAATTAACATCAGTTTAAATATTCATTTTATGAAATTCAGAATCGAAAAAGACACCATGGGACCGGTTGAGGTTCCGGCAGAAAAGTACTGGGGCGCGCAAACCGAACGCTCACGAAACAATTTCAAGATTGGCCATGAAGGCTCCATGCCAAAAGAAATTATCTACGCTTTTGCGTATCTAAAAAAAGCCGCTGCCATCACCAATATGGAATTGGGTGTGCTTCCGGAAGAAAAATGTACGCTCATTTCAAAGACATGTGATGAAATCCTGACAGGAAAATTAGATGACAATTTTCCACTTGTCATCTGGCAAACCGGCTCGGGAACGCAAAGCAATATGAATGTAAATGAGGTAGTTGCAAATCGCGCTCATGTGATGCAGGGTGGAAGTCTGGAAGATGCAAAAAAAGTGATCCATCCAAACGATGATGTGAATAAATCGCAATCGTCGAACGACACCTTCCCTACTGCCATGCACATTGCAGCCTACAAACTCATCGCTGAAGTTACACTTCCGGGATTGATCATGTTGCGTGACGCTATCCATGCCAAAGCCATCGAATTTAAAGACATTGTAAAAACTGGCCGAACCCATTTGATGGATGCAACGCCGCTCACGCTTGGCCAGGAATTTTCGGGCTATGTTTCGCAACTCGATCACGGAATTAAAGCTTTAAAATCGACTTTCGATCATTTGAGCGAATTAGCGCTGGGTGGAACAGCTGTTGGAACTGGTCTTAACACACCTAAAGGTTATACCGTAAAAGTGGCTGAGAATATTGCCAAACTCACCGGACTTCCTTTCCGAACAGCAGAAAATAAATTTGAAGCCTTATCGGCACACGATGCGATTGTTGAAACATCCGGTGCACTTAAACAATTGGCTGTGAGCTTAATGCATATCGCAAACAATGTTCGACTATTGGCTTCCGGCCCACGTTGCAGCATTGGCGAAATCATGTTACCCGAAAACGAACCCGGCTCAAGCATCATGCCTGGCAAAGTGAATCCAACACA
Source organism: Bacteroidota bacterium (assembly GCA_947505205.1). Classification (GTDB taxonomy): domain Bacteria; phylum Bacteroidota; class Bacteroidia; order Bacteroidales; family F082; genus CAJBPB01. The sequence continues at coordinate 2,481 of CANNKD010000049.1, forward strand.
AGCCGAATCGATGACGATGGTTTGTACACAGGTAATCGGGAATGATGTAGCGATTTCAGTTGGTGGCATGCAGGGACATTTTCAACTAAATGTCTTTAAACCGGTGATGATCAGTAATTTGCTACAATCAGCCCGTCTGTTGGGCGATGCTTGTGTAAGCTTTACCGAACATGCGATCACTGAAACTGTAGCTGTTTATGATAACATCCAAAAAAACATGGAAAACTCGTTGATGCTTGTTACAGCTTTAAATACGCATATTGGCTACGACAATGCAGCAAAAATTGCCAAAAAAGCACACAAAGAAAATCTGACTTTACGCCAATCAGCCATGGAATTGGGATTGGTAACGGATGAAGAATTTACAGCTTGGGTTGATCCTAAGAAAATGATCTGATTTTCAATTACCCCTGACTTAAGTCAGGGGTAATTGAAAATCAGAATCTAAGTTTTCTCAATTCTCTTTCAACTATTTCGAATTCAATATTGTGTGGAAAAATGAAGTCTGGTTCCATATAAACAATAGTATGCTCTTTTTTGAATCTTTCTTCACCACCACCGGTGATATTTAACATGATAACTGCATCTTTATCAATACTTTGCTCTTTTACAGCCTGAATCAAAGTGGCTGTAGCGATGGCAGCAGCCGGATGAATATCAATTCCTTCTAAATCTTCAAACAATTTTGCAGCGGCGAAAGCCTCGTCATTCGACGCAATTAAAACATCACCGCTGGTGTCGCTTAAAGCATCGAAAAGCCCGCCAATGATCGGATAAGGTGGTTTACGGTTGGAAAGAACTTTTGCGCAAATTTCTTCAACATGCTGACGCTCAAGATCATCGTCAAATGGAAGCATCGTCCTCGAACCCGCTTTCCAGGCATCATACATCGGGATGAACGGTTTGTTTTGCGAAACCATCAACTTCATTTTATTTGAATCGAAACGGCCATCTTCCAACAAACGAAGATTCGCTTCCCAGGCAGCAATGGCACCGGTTCCGCTGCCAACTGCCTGAAAATAGTATTCAGGAATTGATCCGATAAAAGTTGTTGCTGACAGCATGGTTGTTGCCATTCCATCGCGGCGGGCAACGTTTTTGGCACCACCTTCAGCAATAAAACCTTCCATTTTGCAAATCATATTCGAAAGATTGATAGCATCGAAATAATCACTGCCACTTTCGACACATATCAACTTAACACATTCATTCAGAGGTTCCTCAAACCACAATGCATCCACATTATCATAAGGCACACACAGCACCAATGGGATTTTATTATCAGAACAAACTTTGGCAAAAGCACGTGCGGTATTTCCGGCTGATGCAACCACCAATACTTTGTCGTGGTCGTCTTTCATCCTGCCACAAACACTGTAAGCTTCTGTTTCTTTAAACGAGCAAGTAGTCATATTTGAGCCTTTCTCAGGCCAATAACCGCTGAAAGTAATATACAAACTGCTCAATCCGAGGTGTTTGCCAAGTTTGGCACTTTTAAAGGTGACTGGTGCCGATGAACCTTCCAAAAAACGATTGACTGGCAACCAGGATGCAAATTTGTATAATCCCAAACTTTCATCAAGCAATTGCAATTGTCTATCGGCATAAATTGCTCTGATTAAAGAAGGATTTGATTCTCCAGGAGCATCTAAAGTCCAACCGGCATCATCAAAAATAGAACCGGTGGCAACAGACTGCAGCTTATATATTGTTGGTTTAAATGAGTATTTCATAGTAATTTTATTCAAAATTTGAATGCAAAGATATGGCAATCGAACCTTTATTAGCCTCGATTTTAGAACGAAATTCTTATAAACAATAAACGGTCACCCACAATTAGGCGACCGTTTGATACTAAAAACCAAAACAAAATAATTATTTTTTGATCAGTTTTAGCTGATTCACAGTTCCGCCTGTTTCGATCAAAACGGTATAAAGTCCTGATTTCAAATCAGCTAAGCTGAATTCGATGATATTTTCTCCCTCAGTTGAAATACCCTGATTCTGATAAACTAACTTACCTAAAACATTGATAATTCGAATATTACACTGACTATTCTCCATAGCAATATAAGTGATTGAAACTTCATCATTAACCGGATTTGGATATAGATTTAATCCTATAATATTTTCATTCACAGCTATCTGTTTCATCGAACTTCCTTCGGTTGCGGAATAATGGGTAGTTTGGGTAGTATCAGGGATGGTAGTAAAACTCGATTCCCAGTGATAACCAGTCCATTGTCCATCGCACCATGTATTCAGCTCCCAAAAATAGTTTGATGAATCGTGCAGATGATGGATTACAATTGTACTGTCCAGTCCAGCATATTTATAACGAGGGTGATTGCTTTCTTCACATTGGTACTTCACCCAGGTGAAATTATTAAGGCCAGTCCAACTTAACCTTACACTATGATCGGTAATGCTATCAGCAAGTTGATCGGCTGGTTCACAGTTATATGTTGTTGTATCTTCGATAGTTGTAAAAATTGCAGCCCACTCATATCCAGTCCAGAAGCCATTGCAAAGTGTATTTATTTCCCAGGTATATTCTGAATTTCCATGCAAATTCGAAATTGAAACTACAGCGTTTGTGTCGGCATAAGCATAGTGAAAATGTTGATGATCATCACCAGTTTGTTTATATCTCACCCAGGTTGGGTTGTTCAGTCCTTCCCAACTTAAATCAGCCGAATTTCCGGTGATATTGAAACTTTGCATATTTGAAGGTTCACAAACAACTGTATCAACGAGAGTTGTGAACGAATGCGCCCATCCATAACCCGTCCAGCCACCATTGCAAAAAGTATTTAATTCCCAGATATAGGTTGTGCTATCAAGCAGATGTATCATGCTTACAGTATTGGTGGTTGCGGCAAAACGATAACGGTAGTGCGGATTTTGTTCGCCGGAATCATAATATCTAACCCAGGTTGGTGTTGTTAAACCTTCCCAAAGTAAACTGACTGAATGCGCGGTAATATCGTTGGCTTGTTGGTTTGTTGGCTCGCAAACAACTGTATCAACGAAGGTTGAAAAGGTTGATGACCAGCCGAATTCGGTCCATTCGCCCTGACAAATCGTGCGCAATTCCCAAGTATATTCGGTACTATCTAATAAATTATGCAATGTTGCTTGCTGGTTATGATGTGCATTTTTGTATAGATAATCAATCGTCCCTGTTGGAAAATATCTTATTTCTGTAGATCCAGCCAGATTTTGCCAACTTAGCTTGGCACTATGGGCAGTAATTTCATCTGCCAGTTGATTTGTTGGAACACAGCCAATTGTATCTTCTGGAGTATTAAAACTTTGAAGCCAACCATAACCTGACCAAACACCATTGCATAAAGTATTCAGCTCCCAGGTGTATTGCGCACTGTCAATCAAATTGTTAATTTGCACCGTATCGTTTGTATTGGCAAACTTATAGTGATAATGATTGTTTTGTTCGCCAACGCGATGAAAGCGAACCCATGTATCGCCTGATAAACCATCCCAACTAAGGCTGGCACTGTGAATAGTAATATCGTAAGACGATTGGTTTAATGGCAAGCATTCACTCTGTGATTGCACCGATAAACCAATGAAAAGGCCAATTAGTAACAAAAAGCCCTGCAGAATTAAAGTAAATTTTCTCATGATAATCAATTTTTAATTAGAAAAAAATCAAAAACGTAGAATCTCCTATGATTCATGGTGCAATGATAATATATTACCTATACAACAAATGTATAGAATTCGGGAAATGATGTATAAAATTTAGGAATTTTGAACGATTTATCATTTCAATCCCTTTAACAGGAATACAAAAACCCGTTTGACAGGCTTTCCACCGCGCTCAATGTTGATGGTATCTGAAGAAATAATCTGCTCGAATTGCTGCCCGTAAATAGCATCTGGATCTTTAAAATCGCGGCTTGTAGTTAAAAACCAATAGTCTTTCCCTGCTTGCAAACCAATATCTATTTTATTGATCCAAAGATATTTATGAATTTTTTCGAGTTCACCTAAGCCATAAACTTTCATCCCCATTGGTTGCGCAATATAGTAATCGAAGTTTGCCAATGGAAACCAATTATCACCAACTATTGCACAATCTCTTCCCATTTTACCTTCTTCAATTAAACGATTTCGGGTTGATTCGAAAGCAGGTTTCAGCTCACGCCAACCATACATATCTAATGTAATATCATCTTTTCCAATCCGATGATAGGGCGATTGATCATTTACTGGTATGATTCCAAAATTAATTTGCAGGCTACCAATAACGATAACGATGATTATCAGAAATATAGATGCTTTTAAAAGTACCGGGAATTTCAATCTGTTTTGATTTTCAAGCCATACTGCGCCCATCATTATCAATGCATTATAACCAGGTCCACTCCAATGAGGTAAGGTCGCTCTAAAAATTGAAAAAAACAAAAATGTAAAAATCAGCGGAAAACCTATCCAAAACAGAAGTCGTTTGTCAATCTGATGCATTTGAATTTTTCCTTTGAACAGCGCATAGATCGCTAATAATATTATTGCGTAATTGATTGGATTACAATACATTATTTCACCAACCAACTCAGTCAAAAAATAATCAAACCTGATAGATTTGCCGTACATAGCCACTCTACCGGCATGAAATCCAAAACTGATAAAATCGTTCGAATAATTCCAATAAATCACCGGAAACAACACCAACAAACTGATTATCAATGAAATATATAGATATGATTGTTTTAGCCAGCGCTTATCATTGAAGATAATGTAACCAATCACACCGATCCATAAAAATACAGAAGTATATTTTGAAATCATGCCTAATCCAATTGTTAAACCGAGAAGAAGTAATTTATTTTGAGCTGATTTTGTAATCGTATCTTCCTTAAATATATTGAATATCAACCACATCGACCAAATCCAAAACAGGTTTTGTGGTGTATCCGGAAGGATAAATACGCCTGTAATGATACCTGAATAAATAGAAGTATTGTAAAGGATTGCAGCATACAAACCGGTTCGTTCATTTTTAATGAGTTTCCCAATGTTAAAAATAATAAATGTGTTGAATGTCATGAAGATAACCGATGACAAACGAAGAAAAAATTCATGATTCAGCTGCAGATTCAAGCTAGTGATTTGCATCATCCAACCAATCATTGGCGGATGATCGAAATGGCTCCAATCGGGAAACAAAGCATACAAAACATAATAAACTTCATCGTTGCCAAATTCGAGCCAAAATGCCAGAAAAGCCCTGATTATTACACTCACAATAACCAAGACTAATAAATATCTACGAACTTGTATATCGATGATTTTCATGACTTTAAACTTCGTTTTAAACGAAAATACCAAAAATAGATAACCAAAGAAAAAATCAAAATTCCAACAATTCGTTTCAACCAGGTAGCCACTTGATTGACTTCAGCGGACATGAAATTTGTTACATTTTCATTTTCTGTCCTGACAACCGGATTTAAATACAGCACGGACGAATCGTAACAATGAATCTCAACACGAACATAAGAATCATTCTTTTGAACAATATATTGGGCATTCGAAGTATGATCGATCTCATGAATTATTTTACCTCCGTCACCGACAAAATAGATATGAAAGACACTTTCGCTCACTTCCACTTTTAGCGTATCACCAAATAATTTTGAGGATTTCAAAAAAGGTAAATGCCTGGATCTCTCCACCTTGCGAAGCATAGGCTCATCATCCAACCTAAAAAAGTCAACACCATAAGCCAAGCCATTTTTAAGTGCTTTTACAATTGAATCTTGCCGGAATGATACCGATTGAATTAACGTGTAACTTCTATTTACTTCATTGCTATTCAACACATTATGGGCATCATCATCAGCAAGAATATAAGCCAGATGACCATTCGACAGTGCCATATCCCAATGATTCAACGAAAAGCGAAGGTTATTCAACACTTCCATTAAATCATATCCCGAAAGATATTTCATATCATTCAACGAATAGCCATCGCGCAATTTCGGATGAGCCAAGGCAACCAAATCACAGTTTTTATGTAACTCATTAATTATGTGTTGTTTATTACCTAAAGTCTGAAACAGAAAATAATCTCTCCATAAAACTTTTCGTGCCCCGATACAAACCTGATGAACTTTCGGAATATTATAACCATGTTCATAAGTAGGTATATAACGCTCATTTTCAATATTATACGTATTTATTTGTTGATAATCTGAAGTAGCAACATAAGTGTAATTAAATTGCTTATAAATGCTATCTATCAATTGATCTGAGTTTAATCTGCCGTTTGTTACACCGGCCCAAACATGCGACTGAACCTGAAAATTATATTTTCGCCAAACAGCACTATCGATGGACTGATAAGGGTTGTGAAGGAATTTTCCATGAAAAGAGACGGGTTCTGCGAACCGATAAATGGGACAGGAAAGATAAAAATAAAGCAATACTACAGGTGGTATAAATAAACCAAACTTAATAAATATCAATGTTTTACGAAATGTTTGAGAACATGTCATCTAAAATAAACTAATTAAGTATTACCGGCCAAATTTAAACAATGTTAAGGCATAAAAGATCCAGGAAAAAAAATTTCAAAAATTAAACATTTGATTGCCATAAAGACAAATATTTACTATTTTTGTCTTAATTCCAAAAATGAGAATAAGAGAAAATACTGATGGACAGGGAATTCTCTTGTAATTTTAGAATTAATCAAATAATGAAAGGACTTTTTTATGGAAGCTTTCCGAATTTTTATCGTTGAAGATGATATTTTTTATGGTGAAATGCTTAAACATCATTTATCATTAAATCCTGATAATGAGGTACATCTATTCAAAACAGGATCAGAATGTTTGAAAAATCTTTTCAAAGCACCTTCACTTGTTTCGCTCGATTATAGCTTACCAGATATGTCAGGGCTTGATGTTATGAAACAAATCAAGAAGGAAAATGCGGAAGTGCCCATCATCATAGTTTCCGGACAAGAAGACGTTTCAACCGCTTTGGCATTGTTACGTGAAGGTGCCTATGATTATTTCGTGAAAGATTCGGACGTAAAAGATCGATTATGGAATATCATCAAGAAAATTCGTGAAAACATTCAATTAAAAAGCGAAATCAGCTATCTGAAGGAAGAAATCGGTAAAAAATACGAGTTCAGAAACGTAATAAAAGGCAACAGTCCGGCGATTAAGCAGATTTTCAGTTTAATTGAAAAAGCTATTAAAACAAATATCACTGTATCTATTACCGGAGAAACCGGAACAGGTAAAGAATTGGTTGCCAAAGCAATACATTATAATTCATCGCGCGCAAAAAAACCATTTGTCGCCATAAACGTTTCTGCCATTCCCGGCGAATTGATTGAAAGTGAAATGTTTGGTCATGAAAAAGGTAGTTTCACAGGCGCCATCACTCGCAAAATTGGGAAATTTGAACAGGCTCAGGGAGGCACAATTTTTTTGGATGAGATCGGGGAAATGGATCAAAATATGCAATCGAAACTGTTGCGTGTTTTGCAAGAACGTGAATTAACGCGCGTTGGCGGAAACGATACAATCAAAATTGATGTACGTCTCATCGTAGCTACCAATCGAAATCTAACCGAAGAAGTTCACAAAGGTCAATTTCGGGAAGACTTGTACTACCGACTGTTAGGCCTCCCTATCGAGATACCGCCCTTACGTTTTCGTGGAAGTGATATCCTCTTATTAGCCAAATTTTTTGTTGATGAATTTTGCTTAGAAAATAAGATGGATAGGTTTAGCATAACCGAAAGTGCACAAAATAAACTGATGCGTTATCCTTTTCCGGGAAACGTGCGCGAGTTAAAAGCAATTATGGAACTTGCAACGGTGCTAAGTGACAGCGATCAAATCGATGAAAGCCATATCTCATACAATTCCACGGACTTATCAGGGAATTTCTTGCTTGAAGAGAATACTTTGGAGGAATATACCAAAAAAATAATACGTTTTTATTTAAGAAAATACAACAACAACATTTTGATGGTAGCCGAAAAACTCGACATCGGCAAATCAACTATTTATCGAATGATCAAAGAAAATCAAATATAGTCAACAAATGGACAACAAACAACCAAGAAACTACAAGCTTGATAAACTAATCGAATACATTGGTAATGAGGAAGATGTTCTAAAAGACATGATTGGCATTTTTCTAAATACAACACCTGATTTGATTGATGAAATGAACAAAGGCTTACAGGCAGAGAGCTATGACATAATCGGCAAAAATGCGCATAAACTTAAGCCAACCCTTGATATTTTTGGCATACAATCGTTACACGAAATCGTACGAACAATCGAATTACTTGCAGCTCAACAAAAAAATATGCATAAAATATCGAGTCTGATTGAGTTTATGGAAAATACACTCAATACGGTTTACTTAGAAATAAAAGAAGATTACAATATGTAACGTATTGTTTTTAAATACATTATAAATATTACTAACTTTCCACCTTGTTATTGAAAAATATAAATCGTGCCTTTTAACCATTCCAGTCGCTTTCAATCAGAAATCAAATTTCTTTATATCAAATATCTCCAAATCCACTGAATGCATTATCTTTGCGATCTTATTTAAATTAAATCTAAATAAGTTGTTTTAATGGAAAATAATCCCGGAACCAATATACTTGATGAAGTTACCCAGGGCGACTATAAATTCGGATTTTATACTGATATAGAAAATGATTTCGCACCACGTGGTTTAACAGAAGAGACAATTCATTTCATTTCGGCTAAAAAAGAAGAACCCGAATGGATGCTGCAATTTCGGTTAAAAGCATTTCGTCACTGGTTAACGCTGAAAGAACCTGAATGGGCACATCTTCATCATCGGCCTATAAATTATCAGGATATAATTTATTACGCTGCTCCGAAGAAAAAAGAATTAGCAAGCTTGGATGAAGTTGACCCTGAACTACTTGAGACTTTCAATAAATTAGGTATTTCACTCGATGAGCAAAAAAAACTCACCGGTGTAGCTGTGGATGCAGTTATCGACAGCGTTTCGGTGAAAACCACTTTTCAGGATACTTTAGGCAAACATGGTGTGATTTTTTGCTCTTTCAGCGAAGCCGTGAAGAATCATCCCGAACTTATCAAAAAATATATGGGCTCAGTGGTTCAATACACTGATAACTACTTCGCGGCCCTCAATTCAGCCGTTTTCAGCGATGGATCGTTTTGTTTTATCCCGAATGATGTTCGTTGTCCGCTCGAGCTTTCAACCTATTTCCGTATCAATGCCGCTAATACCGGTCAGTTTGAGCGCACGTTAATAGTCGCAGAGAGTAATAGTTATGTGAGTTATATGGAAGGTTGCACCGCTCCCATGCGCGATGAAAACCAATTACATGCCGCAATTGTGGAAATTGTTGCCATGGAAAATGCCGAAGTAAAATATTCCACTGTCCAGAATTGGTATCCAGGTGATAAAAATGGGATTGGCGGGATTTATAATTTCGTTACCAAACGTGGCTTGTGCAAGGGAAATAACTCAAAAATTTCATGGACTCAGGTCGAAACAGGCTCGGCAATCACATGGAAATATCCAAGTTGCGTATTGATGGGCGACAATTCCGTTGGCGAATTCTATTCAGTGGCAGTTACAAATCATTATCAGCAAGCCGACACCGGAACCAAAATGATTCACCTTGGAAAAAACACGCGCAGCACAATCATTTCCAAAGGAATTTCTGCTGGCAAGAGCAATAACAGTTACCGGGGCTTGGTGAAAATTCTTCCAAATGCTTCCAATTCCCGTAATTTCTCGCAATGCGATTCGTTATTATTGGGTGATAAATGTGGCGCACATACCTTTCCTTACATTCAGGCAGGAAATGAGACAAGCATTGTTGAACATGAAGCCACAACATCTAAAATATCTGAGGATCAGCTGTTTTACTGTAACCAACGTGGTATCAATACCGAAAAAGCAATCGGTTTAATCGTAAATGGCTATGCAAAAGAAGTTTTGAATAAACTACCTATGGAATTTGCAGTAGAAGCGCAAAAATTATTGGCCATCACCCTGGAAGGCAGTGTGGGCTGATAGAAATGATAGAAAAAGTTAGAAGACCGAAGTACGAAGTGGATGACACAATAATAATAACAATGGATCTGAAATTATCAATAATTCAAAACTTCGGGCTTATGGCTTCGAGCTTCAAACATTTAAAAACTAACAACGACAACACAATATATAATGTTACTAAATATTAAAAATCTCCACGTTTCCATCAACGGTAAAGAAATCATCAAAGGATTGAATCTTGGAGTAAACAAAGGCGAAGTTCATGCAATAATGGGGCCAAACGGAACCGGTAAAAGCACGCTGGCAGCAGCAATTACGGGCAGAGAAGGCTATGAAATAACCCAGGGTGAAATCTGGTACAAAAACAAAAATATCATCGGGATGCCTGCTGAAGAACGCGCCAATGAAGGTATTTTCCTGAGCTTTCAGTATCCGGTTGAGATTCCGGGAGTGAGTATGACCAATTTCATGCGCACAGCCCTGAATGCACAACGTGAATACCATGAATTACCAGCTATTCCGGCCGGAGAATTTTTAAAATTGATGGAGGAAAAGAAAAATCTGGTTGAGATTCATTCAAAACTCAATAATCGCTCTGTAAACGAAGGCTTTTCTGGTGGAGAGAAAAAGAAAAACGAAATTTTTCAGATGGCGATGTTGCAACCCTCACTCGCAATTCTGGATGAAACTGACTCAGGATTGGATATTGATGCATTGAAAGTTGTGGCAAAAGGCGTGACCGGACTCCGTTCCGAAGAAAATGCTTTCATCGTCATCACACACTACCAGCGATTACTCGATTATATTGTGCCTGATTTTGTTCACGTTTTATTCGACGGAAAAATTGTAAAATCGGGCGGAAAAAATCTGGCATTAGAGCTCGAAGAAAAAGGCTATGAATGGATCAAAGAGCAGTATCATGCGGGTTCCTGACATTACCAATTCTCCTAAAGTTATGGAAAATATGAAATTATTAAAGGAAATTCCACTTGGCGAGATGCTGATCGATAGATTTCAAAATCAGTTTGACGTCATCACTGCCAACGACATTCCTGCTGTTACTGCCATGCGTAAGGAAGCAATGAACCATTTTATTTCAAACGGGTTTCCTTCCAGCAGCGACGAAAAATGGCGACATACTGAAATTGAATCACTCACCGAAGAAAACTTTCAATATTATTTGAAACCACTTGATTCTGAACAAGATATAGAAGATTTATTCAAATGTGAAGTACATGATTTCGACACCGAAATTATTTCATTACTTAATGGTTGGTACGTCAATAAACACGCTGGCCTAACAACCCTTCCAAACGGAATCGTTTATGGAAGCTTGACCAATGCCATGAAACTTTATCCTGAATTATTTGAACAATATTATGGTAATCTTGCTGATATTCAAGTAAATGGCTTTGTTAGTGTTAATACGGCTATGGTTCAGGATGGTGTTTTTATCTACATTCCTGATGGTGTTTATGCTGAAAAAACGATACAGATTATTAAACTAATCGATAAAAAGGAGCAGCTTTTCGTGCAGAACCGAAATTTGATTATTCTCGGAAAAAATAGCTCGTTTAGTTTGATGCACTGCGACGATTCGATTAACCATTTTTCAAGTTTAATCAACACTGTTACAGAAGTTTATGTCGGTGAGAATGCCCATTTCAACCTTTACAAACTTCAAAACCTGAATAATCAATCCGGGCTTATCAACTCAACTTTCATCCATCAGGAAGCAAACTCGACCACCAAATCCAATACGCTGACTTTCAATGGTGGCATGATCCGTAACAATATTAATATCGATCTGCAAGGCGAAAATGCACATGCCGATGTACTTGGTTTATATTTGATGGATAAAAATCAACATGTTGACAATCAGATTTATATCAAACACAACGCAGCTCATTGTACAAGCAATGAAAAGTTCAAAGGTATTTTAGATGATGAGGCATCGGCTGTTTTTAATGGTTATATTTACGTTGCCCGTAATGCGCAGAAAACCAATGCTTACCAGAACAATAACAATATTTTGCTTACACCAAAGGCGACCATCAATAGCATGCCGTTTCTCGAAATCTATGCCGACGATGTAAAATGCAGTCACGGTGCAACGATTGGTCAACTTGATCAGGAAGCCATGTTTTATATGCGCCAACGAGGCATTAGCAGTAGCAATGCGCGTTTGTTATTGATGTATGCTTTCACAGCGGAAATCATCAATCAAATCAGTATTGAGGCATTGCGCAAACGTATTGATGATATGGTAAAAAAACGTCTGCGTGGTGAATTATCGGTTTGTGAAAAATGCGTTTTGCACTGTGGTTCACCCGATAAGGAATATCATTTTGAAATCGATATGAGTAAAATTTAATAATGAATTCAAAATATATTATTGATATTCAACAAATTAGATCGCAATTTCCTGCGCTCAATCAAAGTGTTTATAATAAACCACTTGTGTATTTCGACAACGGAGCTACAACACAAAAACCGCAAATGGTTATTGAAAGGTTAAAATCGTGGTACGAGCAGGAAAATAGCAATATCCACCGAGGTGTTCATTATTTAAGCCAGCAAGGCACAATTGCCTTCGAAAACGCGCGGAAAACAGTAGCTGATTTTGTAAACGCACAATACCAACACGAGATCATTTTCACAAAAGGGACGACAGATTCAATCAATTTGCTGGCTTCATCACTTGGCAACTTATTAGTGCATGATGGTGATTCTGTGTTAGTTACAGGCATGGAACATCATTCGAATTTTGTTCCGTGGCAACAACTTTGCATTGAAAAGAAAGCAACATTTCATGTTACAGAAATAACGGATCAGGGCGAAATCGACCTCGCGAATTATCAGTTACATTTAGAAAAAAAACCGAAAATAGTTGCAATTGCTCACATTTCAAATGTGCTAGGAACTATCAATCCAATTGCCGAAATGATCGAATTGGCCCATAAGTACGCTATTCCGGTTGTAATTGACGGCGCCCAAGCAATTGCTCACCAACATATTGATGTTCAATCACTTGATTGTGACTTTTACGCTTTCTCAGGCCATAAGATGTATGCTCCAATGGGAGTTGGTGTACTTTACGGAAAAGAAAAATGGCTGAATTCCATGCGACCCTATCAATTTGGCGGAGAGATGGTTAGCCAGGTATCAGAGCAGGAAACTACGTTTAATGAACTGCCTTTCAAATTTGAAGCCGGTACACCGAATGTTGGCGCCGTATTAGGCTTGGAATCAGCAATCAAATTCCTTCAGGATATTGGAATTGAGAATGTTAAAAAGTATGAAAACGAGTTGATGCATTACGCTCTGAAACGTCTTTCAGAAATTGAAAATCTCAGACTCATTGGAAATCCAGCTCATCGAGCAGGCGTAATTTCGTTTGTGATTGATGAAATTCATCCGTACGATTTGGGAATGATTATGGATAAACTCGGCATGGCAATCCGCACCGGCCATCATTGTGCACAGCCGGTAATGCATCATTTTGGCATTCCAGGAACATTGCGGATTTCATTTGCATTGTACAACACTTTTGATGAAATTGATAGCTTTGTTGAAGCATTGAAAAAAGCGATTTTAATGCTTTCGTAATAATAAATAATGAAAATTTAGCATTGATTACAAAATGACTATAGAACAAACACAAAATCAAATCGTTGAAGAGTTTTCGCTTTTCGACGATTGGATGGATAAATATAATTACCTTATCGAAATGGGCAAAGACTGCCCAATGATAGAAACGCAATACAAATCGAATAACTATTTAATAAATGGTTGTCAATCAAGAGTTTGGTTACACACCACCTTTGATGGAGGCATTATTCATTTTAGGGCAGACAGCGATGCCGTCATCACAAAAGGTATTGTTAATTTACTAATTCGTGTTTTTGACGGACACACACCGGCCGAAATCTTAACAGCGGACACCACATTTCTTGACAAAATCGGCTTGAAAGAACACCTCTCCCCAACACGTTCAAATGGCTTACTTTCGATGGTAAAACAAATGAAATTATACGCACAGGTTTTTCAATTAAAATCAACACAAAACCATGAATAGTGAACAACGATCTGATTTAGAACACAATATCATAACTGTACTTGAAACAATTTTCGATCCGGAGATTCCAGTAAACATTTATGAGCTTGGCCTCATCTACGAAATCAATATTAGTGACGAAGCAAATGTGAAGATCCGGATGACTCTTACATCGCCAAATTGCCCGGTTGCCGAGAGTTTGCCTCAAGATGTTAAAGATAAAGTTGTCCTGGTAAACGGGGTTTCATCCGTTGAAATTGAACTTACTTTTGAACCGCCATGGGATCAGTCGATGCTATCAGATGAAGCAAAATTAGAACTTGGTTTTTTATAATTGATCTTCATAATCAGCTATGTTACAACATCCAACGTCCTTATTAGAATCTATCAATTCGCCCGATGACCTCAGAAAACTTGGTGTTAATGAATTGATTTTTGTTGCCGAACAGGTTCGAAAATGGATGATTGAGACAAAAAATACCAATCACGGCCATTTAATTGCTTCATTAGGTGTTGTTGAACTAACGATTGCTATTCATTATATTTTCAAAACACCTTCTGATAAACTCATTTGGGATGTCGGTCATCAGGCTTATGCGCATAAAATACTGACCGGCAGACGATTGACTTTCGCAAGTTTGCGTCAATTGCACGGAATCAGTGGTTTCCCGCTTCGTTCAGAAAGTGAATACGATGCTTTTGGAACCGGTCATTCTTCCACAGCTTTGTCGGCGACACTCGGAATGGCTATTGCTGCTTCACTTCAAGGAGATCAAAACCGGCAACATATCGCCGTTATTGGCGATGGCGCAATGAATGGCGGCCAATTTTTCGAAGCTTTGAATCAAGCCGGAGAGTTGAACCCTAACTTACTGATTATCATTAATGACAATGGAATTGCAATAGATAAAAGTGTTGGTGCTTTGCGAAATTATTTGCAAAATCAATCTGATAAGCAATCACTTAACGACTTTTCAAATCCACTTTTTGAAGCATTTAATGCTCAATGTTTTGGTCCGGTTGACGGTAATAATCTGGATGAACTTTTACAGGCTTTGGAAGCTGTAAAAAAAGTGAAAGGCTTACGATTACTTCATGTGTTGACTACAAAAGGAAAAGGCATAAGTGATTATCCCTCTAATATTTACCACCATGATAAACAAACACTTTATCAAGATATCTTTGGAGATACGATAATTGAATTGGCTGAAATGAACGAGAAAATTGTTGCCATTTCTCCTGCTATGCTCAGCGGCAGTTCATTGATGAAAATGAAGGAAATTTACCCTGACCGTACTTTTGATGTTGGCATTGCAGAACAACATGCTGTTACCTTTGCCGCCGGTTTGGCATTGGAAGGCCTAAAACCCTATTGTACCATTTATTCCACATTTTTGCAACGTGCTTACGATCAACTCATTCATGATGTTGCAATTCAAAAGATTCCGGTTGTTTTCTGCATCGACAGAGCAGGATTGGTTGGTGAAGATGGAGCAACCCATCACGGAATTTTCGATATGTCCATGCTGCGTTGCATTCCAAATATTACCATTGCCGCGCCAATGAATGAAACCGAAATGCGTAATTTATTATTCAGTGCTCAGTTTCACGAATCGGGGCCTTATGCCATCCGTTATCCTCGTGGCAAAATAGATGAATATTCTGTATATCAACCATTTGAGAAAATTGAAATCGGTAAAGGAAGAAAATTACGCGATGGAAATGAAGTTGCTGTGGTTTCGATCGGACAGCCTGGAAATTCCGTTGCCAAAGTACTTGATGAGCTAACCAGAAAAGGAATTTTCATCTCTCATTTTGATCTTAGATTTTTGAAACCACTTGATAGTGAGCTTCTTCATGAAGTATTTTCAGAACATAAATTCATCCTAACTGTTGAAGATGGTTCGATTACAGGTGGAATTGGAACAGCTTTGATGGAATTTGCACATCAACATCATTATCAGCCAGTTATTAAATCGCTGGGTGTTCCCGATCAATTTATACCGCATGGCAGCCCTGATGAATTAAAGCAAATTTGTGGGTTTGATATTGAAAATATTTATTCCGTTTTAAACCAACTTTTGGACAAACTCAAGACGTAATTTCAATCGAAATATGCATACTTTTGTCCACTTAAATCATCTATATGCTTTCATGGCTTGAGGTTGCTGCCCTTATAATTTCAGGAGTTTTTGTAGGTTTTATCAATACCCTTGCCGGAGGCGGGACCATCATTTCATTTTCTATTTTTCTGTTTTTAGGCCTGCCCATCGATGTTGCAAACGGAACCAATCGTATTGCGGTCATACTTCAAAATATCACTTCGGTAAGCACTTTCCGCAAAAAGAATATTCTCGATTTTAAAAAAGGGACCTGGTTGGCTGTGCCTGCCGTAATTGGCTCAATCATTGGCGCTCAAATTGCCGTAGATATTAATAAGGCTGTTTTTGAAAAAGCTTTTGCCATTGTGATGATCATGATGATTTTCTTTCTGTTTTTCAATTCTTCGAAATATTTGATGGGTCGCGAACACAAAATGAAAGAAAAGGTGGATTGGATTCAGATGCTTATTATGTTTTTAATTGGATTATACGGAGGTTTTGTGCAGGTTGGCGTGGGTTACTTTTTATTGATGGCAATTGTGTTGGGTGCCGGTTACGATTTAGTACGCGCAAACGCTATAAAAGTCTGGATTGTACTGCTTTACACACCCTTTACTTTGGTTGTTTTCCTGATGAATGGCGCGGTAAATTGGAAATATGGTTTAATTCATGCCATTGGAAATATGCTTGGGGCATTTATTGCA
>CANNKD010000050.1 GCA_947505205.1 Bacteroidota bacterium
ATTTGCGTAAATGTTAATCCTAAATATCGTCCTATGAAAATTCTAAAACTTCATTTTTTGGCAATTTTATTTACTTCAGCAGCAGTTCTTTCCGGTTGTAAACATGATCCGCAAGAAGTTGTTTCACCCTTTGTCGGAAACTATGTTATCAGTCATGCCGAAACAACAGAATCGTTTACGTTGAATACAGTGGAAGGCACCCAGGTTCCGGTTCCGATTGGCTCAAATATTACCTTGGGAATCCAAAATGCTTTATTGGGCTCAGTAAATTGTACTTCCGCAGATAAAACATGGATTGAGTTAAGGAAAGATAATTCAATGTTCATGAGCTGTGAATTACAAAATGAATTAAATGCCGGAACATGGCAAGAAATATCTGCTACAGAATTGAAACTGAACATGAATAGTGCGGCAGTGCCTTCTTCGCCTTCAGGAGTAGTTTTAAATGTTACTGAAATGGTAAAAGTTACCAATACCTGGACCGGTAAAACAAGTGTGCCCCTGCCCAAAGAAATGTTTGCGGCCAGTCTTCAGGGCTACGGTTTTACAATTGCCGATACACCGGCAATCTATATGGTAGCTTTTTCAATATCATTTGTGCAAAAATAGAAAAACGTTGGTACTGATCTTTTCAATTGAATAGTGCAATCGTGCTGTCAACGATTATTTTCACCGAATTGATTCGTGTCTTTAATTTCAAGGGATCGCTGTATTTTGTAACGAAAATGATAAAAATATCGTAAACTGTTTAAAATTGATTGGTATTTAAACTGAATTAATTTAATTTTGCTTTTTACAAAACAACCTTTTAATGCTATCGAAAATGAGACTACAAAGAATTGGTACTAATTTTCTGGTCATAATGGTTTTAACGATGCTGCTCAGCGATCAGTTAACTGCACAGATTTTCAAGCCAAAACAATCACAAATAGCTTCAGAACAGCCGGCCAAACGGCAAACAACTTCTGAAGAACCGAAAGCCAGTGTTCCAAGATCGACTTCAACGCAATGGAGCAATGCATGGCGCTTAACACTTGGCGGAGGGCCAGCTACTACATTTGGTGATATCAAACAAAATCCGTTCTTGCCAAGTATGGATGAATTGCGGTTTGGTGGTACATTTTTGATTGAAAGGCAATTATCCCCTGTTTTTAGTTTAAGAGGTCAGGCTGTTTATGCAAAATATGCCGGTTACTGGCCTTCATCCAATATTGATTTTGAAGCTGACAATATCGAATTCAACCTGAATACCGCCATTGATTTGAACAACCTGTTTGGCAAAAAGAGAAAAGATCGCTTTTTCACAACATCTATTATTTTAGGTACCGGAATTGCTAACTTCAACACTACACTTTACCAAACAAGTTCAAAAACTGCACTTGCGAGCAATGGTTACGGTAACGGAGCAAGTTTTGGAGGAAGGACACTCGAGCCATTTTTAATGGCCGGTCTTGGAATGGATTTTCGATTGGATGAAAACTGGTCCATCCGCCTCGAATCGGGGAACAGGGTCATGAATTCTGATAAGTTCGATATGTATGAAAATAATGTTAATGACGCGTATAATTTCACTTCTGTTGGCATCTCGTATACTTTTAACAGCGGTAAAAAAAGGGTTAGCAAAGTCCCTGAAAGTGAACCGTCTGAACCTGTAGCTCAGGTTAAAAACGAACCTGTTACGCCAGAATCTTCGATCAATCAGGTAGTTGAGGTATTGGCTATCGATAAAGTTGCCGAAGAAGCATTAAAGCCTGTAATTGTAGAAACACCCGTAGTTGAGAAGGTTACTAAAGTTGAAAGTAAAAAGGAAATGGCATCAAATGATGTTGAGTATCGCGTTCAGATCAGGGCAAAGTACGAAGGCAAAATTTCAAAGAATGAATTGAGTAAAAAGTATAATATTGCTATTGAGGAGATCAATGAATCAACACACAACAAATATTATATTTATACGGTTGGTTCTTATCCTACTTACGAGAATGCAGCTGATAAACGAAATGAAATAAAGACAGTAAATAAAGTCTATGATGCATTCGTTGTGGCGTTCAAAAACGGCGAACGATTAGATAAACTCCCAAAATAACAGCATTGTCCAGATGACCCAAAGTGACTTTGATTTTGATCCGGAAAGAGATAATGTTCCAGCTACAGTATTGTTTTGGATCATTGTAGGATCACTCGGCTTGGCGGTTTATCTATCCATGATTCTGGTGTAATTCAATCATTTACTTCGCCATTTAAGTTTGATTATATTTCCTGTAAACAGCTCATTATCAATAAATAATTGATAATAATAAATGCCATTTGGAACAATATATTTACTTATAGAAGTTCCATCCCAGCGGATATGTCCTTTTGCAAATTCCTGCGATGTATGAATTAAATTACCCACCACATTGTAAATTTTTAATTCAGTGTGTGCACTTTTCAAATTTGGCAACTGAAACACAAGTTCAGTGCTAAAAGGGTTTGGATATACACGTAAAGGAGCGTGTTCAGTACAACAAACACTTCCAATTAAATCGGAATTAACTTTAACATTTACTTGTTGTGTGCTGATATTGGAAACGATACTGATCGAGTCATACAGCCAGATAAATTCAGGATTAAAGGTAATGATACCAATCTCCACATCAACGATCAGTGAATCACCAGCTTGAATCACATAAGGCAAGTTTGGTAAAGTTGGAAAACCGATATATCCTTGGGTAGCTTGAATGCTTCCGATGGTTGCCTCATTTGCTGTATTGTTTTTAATAATAATCTGATCCAAATACTCATACGTAAAGATCAACGAATCCGGAGTAATGTTTAAATCTGTAAAAACATGTTCACCAATCACAAAATTAAAAGGATCAGCAGCGCCCATATAGGGCAGTTTGGCTCGGTTATCTGCTGCATCCAAACCTGAAATGAAATATCGGATTGTATCAAACTCTGTGTAGTTTTTAATATATCCAATATAGTTTGAACCTTCGGAATGACGTAAAATAGTGTTTTGATAACTTCCACTATTCACCTGATATTGAACAAGTAAGGAATCTTCAACCAAGTTTTCTCCCGAATAAGGAACTATTTTTACTGCCACCGCCAACGAATCTTGCCAACCTACCTGTCCAAACAACGGACGATGATCTAAAAACAGCATATCCAAATTGGCAATTCCAATGGCGCGACAATGCAAAGCATCGGTATTGAGCCAACCCGTCCATTGCATACCAATAACTTCGTAACCGGGCATGGCTTCCTGATAAACAGCAATCGCTTCATCATCCCATTGGCTTCCGGTTAATGGCACCAAAACTTTGTTATTCAATATGATAGAGTTGGAATAGGGTGTGTTTGGCGCAGTGCCGGGTGTAAAAACACGATATACCTTATACGGATATCCATAAGGGCAATTTGTTGTTGCAAAATAAGTTGCAACAGCTTCATAATCAGCATATCTATTATCATTAAGAGGAACCCTGCCAATCAAAATTTTGTCGGGAGCCAGGTATTTTCCCCAGCAATCGATGTGTTTGATATAATCGCCAAGTGGATCGAGTGTAATATCATATTGGGTAAGACCAAGATAAGCTTCCATTTTGTCATGCACTTCTTGTTCAGTCATATCGGTATTCTCATCCAAAACTAGATCGGTAGAAGCAGCAAAATCGAAACCATCAGCCATCATATTTCCACCTGTATGTGTAAGTGCCATTCCAAAAAGATTGATACCTAAACTTTGGGCTACTTTAACCGGAATATTATCGTCGGTTGGACGCGGACGGTCGTAAGGAAAATCGCAAACTCCCGGTTGATTATTTCCATCGAAAACGAACCACGGACCGTAATCACGCGTCCAATAGGAATCAGTTGGTGCAACCAAAAATGTGCAATTTGCAGTATTAATTCCGTTTGAATTATACAATGCCAATACCTGTGTTGCCTGTGAATTACTTGAAACAATGGTGATTACATTCAAATCCTGAGCCATTTCTTCAATAACAGAATATGGAATCCCCAATGGATAACGAATTAACACTGCCTGCATCGACTCAAACTCGCCAACCATTTTTACCGGGCCAACGGGTGGATCGGTTTCAGTAAAATTCGGATCGCGTTTCAACGGAGTCAGCATCTCCTCCTCGCTGAGATAATGAAGCTTACGGAAATCTCTCTTGTCGTCAGGGTTACGCTGTGCTAATAGCGAGAAGGATCCAAATATTATTCCGATTACAACAAGTATTAATGCCTTTTTCATAGGGTTATAGCTTAATAGTATGAATTTTTAACAAATTTGCCTTCAAAGGTAAACAAGTAAGCGGATATGGATAAATATATGTGTTATATTTGTCCCCATAAACTTTTTAAACATGACTACTACACTTCTACTTTCGATGCCCGGTGGAACAGAATGGATACTAATTCTTGCTGTTGTTTTACTTATTTTTGGCGGCAAAAAAATACCTGAATTAATGAAAGGTCTCGGACAAGGAATCCGTGAATTTAAAACAGGGATGAGTGGCCAAGAGGAAAAGAAAGAAGAGCCCAAAAGCGAGATTAAAAAAGAGTAATTCTTTTTAAGCTAACGCAACTTCATCTGGTTTTTTGGTTTTTGATACTAAAACCAAATTTTTACTGTTATTTAGGCTTCAACACTATTTTGGGCTGTCAAAAAAACTGCCCGAAATTATTAAGTCATGTTAACTTTTCGAGGTTACTTGCAGTGTTTTCATGATCGAATTTTGTTTAAAAACTGAAATACGCTATTTTTGCCGCTAATAAAAAGGAAGTTCCGAAAATTATGAAGATTAAAACACTACTATCCATTACTTTGGTGCTTTTGGCGCTTGGTTTAAGCGCTCAATCTGAAGGTGAGGAAAGACTGGGTGACACCCTTCAAATGTTAACTATAGATTCAGCCAATATTCAAACCTCCGAAGTAATTGAGGCTCAAAATAATGGACTTGCATATATTGAAGATTCTCCAATAGTAAGAATGTTAGACAGTTTGGTTCATATTCAATATTTCAGCGATAGTTTGTTATGGTATGATTCTGTAAATTTAAATAAGTACGGATTCTCTCCTCTTGAAATTCCAACTTATCCGGATAGTGTTTATGCTCAACGCATTGCTGATCTGGACAGAGAAACGAATTTGGATTTAATTTATAACAAACATGTTAGAGCGTTTATTGAATTGTATGCAGTGCGCAAACGCGGTTTAACAGGAAGAGCACTTGGCTTATCATATGTTTATTTCCCAATGATAGAGGAACAACTTGATAAATACAATATTCCATTGGAAATGAAGTATTTAGCCATCGTGGAATCTGCACTCAATGCAACTGCCGGTTCGCCTGCCGGTGCAAAAGGATTGTGGCAATTTATGTACGGAACCGGAAAAGTATATGATCTGAAGGTTACCTCACTCGTTGATGATCGCTTCGATCCGATGAAAGAAACGGTGGCTGCTTGCAAACACATGAACGATTTGTACAATATTTATCAGGATTGGTATCTGGTGCTTGCAGCCTATAATTCAGGTGCCGGAACAGTAAATCGTGCAATTCGTCGTGCCGGTGGCGTGAAAGATTACTGGGCAATCTGGCCCTTCTTACCCAAAGAAACGCGTGGTTATGTACCTGCTTTCATTGCTGTCAACTACGTGATGAGTTATGCTTCGGAGCATAATATTTATCCGATCAGTCCGGGAATAATTTTGAATGGCACTGATACTGTTACAGTTACAGAAGTATTGTCTTTCGAACAATTGAATGAGATGCTGGGTATTCCAATGCGGGATCTTGGTTTTTTTAATCCACAATACAAGCGAGGCATTATACCGGCTACCTGCGATAAACCATATATACTGAGGCTTCCGAATACTTATATTGGTTCATTCGTTAATAATGAAACCGAGCTTTATGCCTTTAAAACGGAGAAAGGCATTGAGAAAGTGAAATTGCTTGAAGAAGTTGAAAAAGTGAGTGACCAAACAACACACACTGTTCGAAAAGGGGAAAATCTTGGAGGTATTTCAAAAAAATATAGCGTAAGCGTAAATCAGTTGAAAGCTTGGAATAACCTCAAAAGCACCAACCTCAAGGTTGGACAAAAGCTTACTGTATACAATTCAGGTGCTCCGATGGCTCAGGTGGTTAAGAATCCCGTAAAACGTTCAACAAATTCAACTACTCATACTGTTGAGTCTGGTGAGACACTCAAGGCCATTGCAACGGCATACAAATGTAATGTTACTGATTTGCAGGAATGGAACGGATTATCAAACACGAAATTGCAGGTTGGACAAAAATTGAAGGTATATCCACCTTCGAAGGAAAAAACCAGCAAAGCAGAAGTCAATGGTAAATACATTTATCACACAGTGAAAGCAGGCGATACCTTGTGGGATATTGCCCGTGAATATGATGGTGTGACAGTGGATCAAATCAAACAACTAAATAAACTTAGCCGAAATTCGAAGTTACAGATTGGCCAAAAACTAAAAGTCGGAACAAGTAGCTAAGACGTCTGATAATGAATTGATTACGGATTGTTATTTTTCCTGCTTGAAAGTAGTAACGATTTTTCCGAGTGGTGTTTCACTCTCTGAAATGATTTTTCCATCGATCAATTTTCCCAATTCAATGGTGTTAAAATCGTCAATTTTATAACCATAAGTTATTTTATTGTCTTCGACATTATAAAACCAGAACAAATTTTGAGGATTGCCGTTTGCACTGATATATAGCTGCATGGTCGAATCATTCTGTATTTTGAAAAAAACCTGTTTATTTTCAAGACCAACCTGACGAATCATTTCGGGTGAAACCCGCTGCTCATCAAATTTTACATCAACAGTTTCAGCTTTCCAGGTGCCGACTAACTTACTTTTTGGGTTGGAATTACAGGCATAAAATAATGAAACAGAAGTAATTACGCACGCAAACATGAACTTCTTTAAGATTCTCATAAAAAATAATTTCAGCAAAAATAAAAAAAAAGCTTGACACAGCGTTGAATTACATTACTTTTGCCAAATGGTTTAACCAATTAGTTAAACCATTTAATTAATGCCATGACTACTGAAGAGATTATTTTACAGGCGGCAAGCAAGATTTTCATACTGAAAGGGATGGAAGGTAGCCGCATGCAGGAAATTGCAGATGAAGCCGGTATTAATAAAGCATTGTTGCATTACTATTTCCGCAGTAAAGAGAATCTTTTTGATCGCGTTTTCATGGAAATAAAAAATCGTTTGATCCCGAAAGTGCATCTTTCTATTGAAAAATCGGACGGAATACGTGCGTTTGTGACCATGTTTATCAGTGAATACATCGATTTAATCAAAGAAATTCCCTATTTACCGCAATTTTTTATCCACGAAATAAACCGCGATCCTTCCAAGATTATCAAGATTTTACAAAGTGGTGAGTTGCCATTTACCAAAATGCAATCGATGATTGATGCTGATATTTCGGCAGGTAAAATAAAACCGATTAAGATTGAACATTTGATGGTAAATATGGTATCTATGATTTTATTTCCGATCGTAGCCCGACCGATTATTGAATCCATTTTATTTGGTAACGATCCCCAGCAATTTTCGCTCTTTCTGGATGAACGAAAATCTGTTGTCACCGATTTTGTGTTGCAAGCTATTGAAATAAAAAATATTTAAAAGTATGAGAAAACATATCTTTCTGGTAATCATGGTTTTAATTGGATATTGCTCTCAGGCACAATCTAATAAAATCACTTATACGCTGAATCAAATGATTGATAGCGCACTCATGCACTACTCTGTGAGTCTGCAAAAAGGGATATATGACCAGCAGAGCACGCTTAATCTGCAAAATATCGAAACGGGCTATTATCCAACATTTAATTTAAACGGACAGGCTTCGTATCAATCGGATGTTACCAAACTAAATGTGCCGATTCCTGGATTTACAGCTCCTGAAATATCGAAAGACTGGTATAAATTAAATCTGGACATCACACAAATGATTTATGATGGTGGCAACCGGAAGGGTCAGCAAAGTGTTGAAGAATATACGCACAAAGGTCAGATTAACGCCGTGGTTCTACAGGAATATCGTTACCGAGAAATGGTTACCAAGCTGTATTTCAGGGAATTACTTTTCAATCAAAATATCAACGTATTGAAATCGAATAGCATTGCACTTTTAACAACCCTGAAAGAGTTAGAGGCTGCATTCAAGGCTGGAATGGTGCTTCAGGCAGATGTAAATGCTATAAAGGCTGAGAATTTGATCTTGAAACAAAAAATAATCGAAACGGAAAATAATAAGCTCGCCACCTTAAATATGCTTGCCGCCTATACCGGAATCAGCCTGAATATTGCTGATAGTTTGCAAATTCCCGTAATCAATATCGAACAATTAGTTTATATAAATCTACGTCCGGAATACACACAACTGAATCTTCAACAGTCAACATTGGACAAAAAGAAATCAGTTATCAGCGTGAAACAACGACCCATTATTCAGGCTTACGGGCAACTTGGATATGGCCGTCCCGGACTCAATATGTTGGACGATAATTTTACAGGATATTACATAACTGGTGTTCGGTTGAATTATAAATTTTGGGACTGGAACACAGCCAAACACGAAAAACAAATATTGGGGTTGCAACAACAGGTGCTCGAAACTGAAAAGCAAAATTTCGAATTGAATCTAAGAGCTAACTATTTAGCTCAACTACAGGAGATTGAGAAAATCAATCAGTTATTAGCTTCAGATCAGGAAATAATTTCTTTACAATCTACGGTAGTTGATGCTTCCAAAAAGCGTTTGCAAAATGGTGTAATTACTACTGCCGCTTATATTCAGGAATTTGAAAAATTTACCAAAAGTCAGATTGACTTCGAAACCAATAAAATAAAGTTGGTAAATGCCAAGATAGATTATATGTTCTTAACCGGAAATTTTAATACAAATGAATAAGTTAATTAACTCATTTTCAGTGATAATTATTGCAATTATCACTTTTACATCGTGTAACAGAAACGAAGCAACTTCCGATGCTTACGGAAATTTCGAAGCGACTGAGATATTGGTTTCTTCACTTTCTTCGGGTCAATTACTCTCTTTTACCATTCAGGAAGGCGATTTGTTGGAAGCAAATCAAGTAATAGGATTGGTCGATACCATTGATCTTTCGTTACGAAAATTGCAGCTGGAAAGTCAAAAACAAGCGATTTTGTCTCGTTTGAGTTCGGTAAATGCAAATCTGGCTGTAAATGAACAACAATTACAAAATGCACAGATTGACCAAAACCGGATCAACAAATTATTTGAAGAAGGAGCCGCAACTTCCAAACAAAAAGATGATGTTGATGGCAATATCAAGCTGATTATGAAGCAAATGACGGCTACCAAAACGCAACTGGAGAGCATCAGAAGCGAAGCCAATGCCATCGACGCACAAATAGCACAGTCCAATGAATCCATCCGTAAAGCAACGATTATCAATCCACAAAAAGGAGTTGTGCTTACAAAATATGCCGAAGCTGGCGAAGTGGTGAATTTCGGGAAACCGCTCTATAAATTAGCCGATTTGAGCGTGCTCGAATTAAAAGTTTACATCTCCGGCGGCCAGTTATCGAAGGTTGAATTAGGCGATGATGTAACGGTGATTATTGACAAAAGTAAGAATGAAGTAAGCCAACTCAAGGGAAAGATAAGCTGGATTTCGTCCTCGGCTGAGTTTACGCCAAAAACGATTCAAACCCGTGAAGAGCGTGTTGAGCTTGTATATGCAGTAAAATTAAGGGTTTCCAATGATGGAAAACTAAAAATTGGGATGCCTGGTGAGATTTTATTTAAGAGATAAACAGCCAAATGGTTCGTTATTTGAGCGAATATCGTAATATTGAGGCATAATTTAATCACTTAATTTTTAACTTAATTAAAATTCTATGAAAAAAGCGACTTTTTTAGTAACCATGCTGGCATTCATTATGTTGACAGCCACACAGTTAACAGCTCAAAAGGCAGATGACATACTTGGTGTATGGTTAAATGCAGATAAAGATGCACATATTGAAGTTTATCTGGTGGGAAACAAATATTTTGGTAAAATCATCTGGATGCAAGATCCTATTGATCCCGAAACCGGTCAGCCAAAACTCGACAAACTTAACCCTGAAGTCTCATTGCAGAGCCGTCCAAAGATGGGATTAGTACTGCTATCTGATTTTGTTTTTGACGAAGACGAATGGACTGATGGCGAAATTTATGACCCAAAAAGCGGCAAAACCTACAGCTGCTATATGGAGTTTGAAGATGAAGCAGATCATAATACACTGAAAATCAGAGGCTATATTGGCATTAGTTTGGTTGGTAAAACAACCTATTGGACGCGTGTTAAATAGCGTTTAGAATTAGAAAAAAATGAATCAAAAATCAGTTGTCCTTGAAAACGTTTCAAAATCTTACGAATCGGTAAAAGCCCTGACTGAAGTCAGTGTTTCTATTGAAAAAGGAGAACTGTTTGGTTTTATCGGTCCCGACGGGGCCGGTAAAACCACACTTTTTCGTATTCTGTCAACTTTATTGAATCCCGATTCTGGCTTTGCAACTGTGGAAGGATTTAATACCATAACAGATTATAAATCAATACGGAAGATAGTTGGTTATATGCCCGGTAAATTCTCACTTTACCAGGATTTAACCGTGGAAGAAAATCTGAAATTCTTTGCAAGTATTTACAAAACCACGATTGAAGAAAACTACCACCTGGTTTCGGATATTTATCGCCACATTGAGCCTTTCAAGCATCGAAAAGCCGGAAAATTATCGGGTGGTATGAAACAAAAGTTGGCACTTTCATGCGCTCTCATCCACAAACCTGAAGTGCTTTTTTTAGACGAACCCACCACCGGTGTTGATGCCGTTTCGCGCATGGAATTTTGGGAAATGTTGAAAAAATTACAAGTTCAAGGCATCACAATTCTGGTTTCAACGCCATATATGGACGAAGCAGCTTTGTGCGATCGCGTAGCCCTGATGCAAAAAGGGCATTTCATGACAATCAATACGCCACAGGCGATCATTGATGAGTTTCCGATGAAAATATTTGGTGTAAAATCGAACCGGATGTTTGATTTATTGATTGATCTTCAGTCGATTCCAAGCACTGAAGATGTGTATCGTTTTGGTGATGTTGTTCATTTCCTGAATAATGAAACCGGTTTCGATATGAACGTGATTTATCGTGTTCTCAAGCAGAAAGGACATGCTGAAATTGTTGTGCATCAGGTTATGCCGACGATTGAGGATAGTTTTATGCTAAACATGAAAAAAGCTGATCATTTTAATGCTGTAATGCAATGACAACTAATCGGCCAAATGTAATTGAAGTTAGAAATCTGGTGAAGAAGTTTGGCGATTTCATTGCAAACGACAACCTTACCTTCGACGTGAAACAAGGTGAGATATTTGGTTTTTTGGGAGCCAATGGAGCCGGAAAAACCACCGCCATGAAAATTTTATGTGGATTACAAGCTCCAACATCCGGTGATATCAAGGTTGCCGGTTTCGATGTGTATCATCAAACCAACAAAATCAAGCAAAACATTGGTTATATGAGCCAACGGTTTTCGTTGTATGAAGACCTCACTGTGAAACAAAATTTTCAGTTTTATGGTGGAATTTATGGATTAAGCGGCAAACAAATCAAAGAGCGAACCGAATACTTTTTGAATAAACTCGAGCTTTCGCATGTAGCGAATAAGATTTTGAAAGAAATTCCATTAGGCTGGAAACAAAAGCTTGCTTTTTCAGTCGCCGTTTTGCATCATCCAAAAATCGTTTTCTTGGACGAACCAACCGGCGGAGTAGATCCAATTACTCGTCGACAATTTTGGGAAATGATTTATGAAGCTGCTAATGAGGGAATTACCGTTTTTGTAACAACACATTATATGGACGAAGCCGAATATTGTGAGCGTGTATGTATTATGGTTGATGGCCGAATTGAAGCCATGGATACTCCGTCAGCTTTAAAAAATAAATATGAGGTAACAAGTATGAATGAAGTGTTTATCCGCCTTGCCAGAGCTCAAAGTACTGAACAATGAAAGGATTTATCATCAAAGAATTTCTTCATATTTTCCGTGATCTGCGCACGATGCTCATCCTGTTTGGAATGCCGGTTGCACAGGTTTTACTGTTTGGATTTGCGATTACCAACGAGATAAACCATGCTAATATCGCCGTTCTCGATCAGGCAAAAGATGAGATAAGCATAAAAATAACGGATAAAATTCTTTCTTCGGGTTATTTCGATTTAAAGGCAGTGTTGAATTCTCCCGACGAAATTGAGGCAGCTTTCGGAAGAGGAGAAATTAAGGAAGTTGTTGTATTTGAGCCATATTTTGCGCAAAAACTGGAGAAAGAGGGCAGGGTAAATATTCAAATCATCACTGATGCTTCCGATCCAAATACCGCAAGTCTGTTATTTAATTACACTTCTGGGATTGTACGCGACTATTCGCGCGAAATGATGGAAAACAAACAACCGCCATTGCAAATTTCTATCGAATCGACTATGCTTTATAATCCCGAACTGAAAGGGGTTTTTATGTTCGTGCCCGGAACCATCACAATATTACTGATGCTCGTTTCTGCCATGATGACTTCAATCTCCATTGCGCGTGAAAAAGAACTTGGAACCATGGAAGTTTTATTGGTCTCGCCTCTTAAACCAATTCAAATTATTGTTGGTAAAGTGTTGCCATACATATTGTTATCATTTATCAACGCCTCAGTAATTCTCATTCTTGCATTCACTGTATTCGGAATGCCAATCAATGGTAGCCTGATATTTCTGCTTCTGGAAAGTATTTTATTCATCGTGATGGCGCTTTCGATGGGTATTTTTATCTCAACTGTCAGCAAAACCCAACAACAAGCCATGCTGCTTTCCATGTTTGTGTTGATGTTACCAACAATTTTACTTTCCGGATTTATTTTCCCAATCGAAAATATGCCGATGCCACTGCAGATTTTAAGTAATATTATGCCAAGCCGATGGTTTATAATTATTGTGAAAGGGATCATGATTAAAGGATTAGGCATTGCTTATGTTTGGAAAGAAACGCTCATTCTTGTGGCTATGACCGTGTTTTTCATTGGTTTAAGTGTAAAGAAATTTAACATCCGTCTTGGATAATTCAGCTGAAAATGAGAACGATACTATATATCCTCCAAAAGGAATTCAGACAAATTTTCCGCGAGAAAGCGATGTTGATCATCATCTTTATCATTCCGATGGTTCAGTTGACGATACTCTCATTTACTGCAACTTTTGAGATAAAAAACACAAATATCGCCATCATCGATCACGATCACAGCCACGAATCGAGAAACCTGATTCGTAAATTTGAAGGCTCATCATTTTTTACAATGAGCGCATTTTATGATAGTTATGAGCAAGGCGCCGAGGCACTGAAAAAAGGGAAAGTACATCAGTTACTCATCATTCAGCCAAATTTTGAAAAAGATTTGAAACGGGATGGCAAAGCAAAAGTGATGGTTATTACAGATGCCATTAACGGAAGTGCAGCCGCCATTATGAGTGCTTATGCACATTCAATTCTCATGGATTTCAATAAGCAGTTGCTCGTCGAAGATTTTCCGCAATTGAATGTGAACGATCCAATTCAGATTACGGTTTCAAACTGGTACAATCCGCAGTTAAACTACACAACTTATATGGTTCCGGGTATTTTAGTTTTGCTGGTAACAATTATCGGAATGTTTCTGTCCGGAATGAATGTGGTGAAAGAGAAGGAGTTAGGTACGATTGAACAGATTAATGTTACACCAATTAAAAAGTATCAGTTTGTTATTGGCAAACTGCTTCCATTCTGGATTATTGCCATGTTTGAATTTTCGTTTGGGTTGGTGCTGGCACGATTTATTTTTGGTGTTCCAATGCTGGGAAGTATTGCTCTGCAATTAGGAACGGTATCTGTTTATCTTATTGTAGTTCTGGGTTTTGGATTGTTTGTTTCGACGATAACAGATACCATGCAACAAGCTATGTTTATTTCCTGGTTTTTTATGGTCATTTTCATTTTGATGAGCGGCTTGTTTACTCCAGTTGAAAGCATGCCCGATTGGGCACAAACGGTGAATACATTGAATCCAATTTCGTATTTTATTCAGATAAACCGCATGATTATGTTGAAAGGCTCTGTGTTCAGTGATTTTGCACAACAATTTTATTCATTGGTCATTTATGCCGTATTAATGCTGACGTTGTCGGTTTGGCGGTATCGGAAAGTAGCGTAAACAGGATTTCAAAAGTGAAAATGAGAAGTTCAAAACGAAAAAATATTTCTCTGTATGAATTTTGCAATTTATTTTATCTTGCATTTGGATTTATGGTTCAAAGCGTAAGGTGGCAGCAAAAACTACTTTCCCATCGTGCAATCGGATTCCTTTATAACCAGCTTCATTATTTTCTAATTCGCCACTTATCTGTATGATTTCGTTTAGGTTACATTCTGATTGAAACCGAATTCCAAAACGGATTATTTTTCTTTTATACAAGATTTCCGGATCGCAGGCATTGATTACCCACTCGAAATAGCGACTCGTATTCACATGGCCATGAAAATCAAGTTCCGAAAACATAACCTTGTGCTCAAAGCAGAGTGTAAAATCTTTGTGTGGATCGATGATGAGGTGATCTTCATCCATTGCTTTTGTCGGCAAGGCAGTTTCGGAAAATTGATCCAGAAACTGCAGTCTTTTGGGTCTTCTGTTTTCGGTGCCAATTACAAACCAATCCGAAGAAGCTGTGCCAATCACTTTATAATCAGAATCATAGATTATAAAATCGCGTTTTGCAATCACACCTTCATAGGGTCGATGCCAGGTTTCGATAATTATTTTATCTTCCCATTGCGGATAAAAGGTCATTTGAACTTCCAGTTTTCCCATCACCCAAATGGCTTCCTGCTGCTTGATAAAATCATATCCGAATCCATATTGCTGGGCGTGTTTCCAAGCCGATTCCTGTAAAAACTGTGTGATAGCACACATGCTGAGTTTCCCATTTGCATCTGCATCTTGCCAGCCAACAGTGAAAATATCTTTTCGGGTAATTGGAAGAATGTTATCAGGCATAATCCTGCTTATAAAATGATGTTTTTTCTCTGAAAATGAAATGAGAATTGAATATTGAAGAAATCCAAAATAAATATTTCATTTTGTGAAATGCGATTTATACAGTGGAACGGTAAAACCAAATGTGGTTCCTTTCTCCACCGGAAAACCGTTAGGGGAGCTTTCTACCCATATTTTCCCACCTAATAATTGAACAAATTCGTTTACTAAGACCAAGCCTAAGCCTGTACCAAGTTCATTTTCAGTGCCTTTACGATTTATGGAATTTCCCAAATTAAATAAATTTGGTTGGTTTTCTTTTGGGATTCCTATTCCCTGATCCGTCACCAACAAAACCAACATGTCTTTTTCGATTTTGCAGTTAATATTAATCTGGCTTCCTCGTGGTGAAAATTTAACTGCATTATTCAATAAATTTTGCAGTACCGAAGAGAATAAATTTCCGTCAGCCCACACAAAAATATTGGGATCTGTTTCATTGATTATTTTTATCTCTTTGTTTTCTGCTCTTTGATAACATTGACTTATTGAATGTTGTACGATCACAAATGTTTCTAATTTCTCGGCGTTATTTTCGATAATGCCTCGTTGAGCACGCGCCCAATCAAGTAAATTAACAAGAAGATTATAAGTGTTTTGACTACTTTTTTGAACTTGGCTCAACATTTCTTTTTTCTTTACATCGATCAGGTCTTCAAATTCTGAATTTAGTATATCTAGGAAGCCCAGTATGGAATTGAATGGTCCGCGTAAATCATGCGAAATGACTGAAAAAAACTTGTCTTTAGTCTCAATAAGTTTTGTTAATTCAAAATTCTTTTCCGTGAGCTGTGTGTTTTTTTCATCGATTTCCTTATTCTTCTGTTTTATCTCTTCATAGGCTTGATGTAGTTTGTTATTGGTAATTTTCTTTTTTCGATTCGATCGTAAAATGTTTATTATCAATAATATAAACAATATTGTTGCGAGGGAGACCGAAATAATAATCAGTTTTTGGCTTTTAATTATTTGCTGGTAAAGGTCATTATTTTCACTGAGCGATTTATTTAATTCATCTTTTTTCTTTGTTTCATAAATGATCTCCAATTCTGAGATACGGTTTAAATTATCAGTATTATAAATTGTGTCAGATAATGAATGCATCATTTGTAAATGTTTAAAGGCACTTATATTACGGCCGGTAATTGAATCCGTTTGATAAAGATTTTTATGTGCATGAATCTGCCAATTTATCGCTCTAATGTCTTCGGCAATTTTCAGTCCTTTTTCGGCAAGATAATAAACTGAATCATAATTCTTTAAATAATAATAAATTAAAGATTTATTGATGAGAATTGCGGAATACGCGTATGAATTCATATTTTCAATATTGTAGCTTAGGCATGTATTGTAGATAATAAGTGCTTTTTGATATTCTTTTAGTACAATATATGAATTCCCGATATTAACAAGTAATGATATTTTACTAAGTGATTTGTCATTATCAGGCAATAACTTCATCGCGAGATTATAGTAAAATAGTGCTGAGTCGATATTTTTGAAGTTTGACTCATATAATAAACCCAAATTTGTCATATTTGTAATCCTGATGTCAGCCTTCTTTACCAGACTATCCATTTTCATCGATTTTAAATAGTAACTTTTAGATTTATCTTTCTTTTCCAAATTTTGGTAAACTGTCCCTAGTCCATTATAAGTATATAAGATACGGAAACTGTCCTGCTCCATTTCCTGAAGTTTTAGGGCGTTCAGGTAATGGGTGAGTGCCAATTCATATTTTCCACTTTGTACGTAAACACCGGCAAGATCATAATGTCCTTTGTTCTCTATCTGTCTGTTATGAATTTTCTCAGCAGTTGATATTGATTGCTTTAAATAATATGATGCTGAATCGAAATTTCCTTTAATTTTAAACAACATGCCAATAGTTACGGCTGAATTAGCAAATATCCGTTCATATTTCTTACTTTTTCCCAAATTGTAGGATTTCTTTAAATAAAACATGGATGAATCAATGTCATTTGAATACCATTTATATAATCCAATTACTATATAATAATCAGCTATTGCTTGATATTGTTTGCTTTTGGTGATCGGAGCCGCCATTTTTAAAAGAATTCCGACAGAATCAGGGTTTGTCCCAAAGTGTTTGTTTGCATATAAGGCACACGCATATTGCTTGTTTTCAAGAACTTTAGAAGTGTTCATTACTCTAAATAAACTGTCGTAGTTCCATGCCAGATTTTGAGCGCTGATAAACATTGAGCTCATTAAAAAAAACAACATTAAAATATTTCGAAACAAATACATAAGGAACAGCGTTATTGATTTACATTTCAGAAGATACACTGAAATGTTTTGAAAAAATTGAAGCCATAGTTAGTGCTTTATAAATTTAAACAATGTTAGTTAGATCATCTTTAACAGTATGTAAAGATATTTATTTTCTAATAAAAAAAGCCACCGATTATCGATGGCCTTTTTACTCAAATTAATAGATCGTTATGGAAATATCTCGGCACAAACATCTGCTGGTATTTCATATCCGATATAATTATAACTTGTTTGGTCAATCAATACTTCAGTTTCATACCATTCACCATCGTAATAAATTCCTACAACATAGGTTTGACCAAGGATTACGTCACAAATTTCAGCATTGCCGGTTACCATTTCAGCCCAACGCCAATTCCAACTGTCAATCGGACGGAAATAAGCACCAAATGAGGGACGAATGATAGCATCCGGATTATCAGGGCAATACACTTCAACATTAATATAAATTGTGGTACTCGTATTGTTCACCACCAAACCAATATTTACGGGATCAGTCGAACATAAATCAGTGATATAGGTTGGATTATTTGCCGGATTAACTGTAAAGTTTGAATAATTGTTATCCCAAACAATATAAACCGGCACTCCGGCTGGCGCATAGTAGGTATAGACCGGATCAGTTCCGCATACCCACATATATACATATTTCATAAAAGTATTGTCCGACTGGCGATACATCACACCTGAAAGCATAACACAATCGCAAAGTGGAGCATCTGCTGTGAAGATAAAAGTGGAACCGGTATAACAATTCTGGCCTCCATAGAACCAATCGAAATTGTAATAAGAAAGGTGAGTCAATTGAGCCAGTACTTGCATTGTACCGTTTGAACCGATAATAACAAGATTATCTTCTTCTGTCCATCGACCTGTGTATTCATCATACGACCACAATGGAACCTGATCACCAGCTACAACATTTGCTTGTGTTTCAGGATTATACGTATCACCATTTATTTCCGAGATTAATGCCAAAGTACCATTTTCAAAGGTGGCAGCTTTTCGTCCCTGATCGTCAGAAATTTCGATGGCAACAAAACCTGCAGAATAAAACATACCATCTTCCGCAGAACCATCCAAACGTGTAACATTGCCACTTAAACCGCCCGGGAAAGCTTCCAAAGCTTCTTGTTCAGTATTATCAAAATGAACCAGTGTAACGTTCAAATTTCCCTGTAAAGGAACACCTGCCGAATCGAGGACAATAAGACCTTCAGGAATTTCTAATTGTGACCTACCTGCGGGTGTTTCAACAATAACCGGATTTTCAACCCTACCTTCAGTGTCTGTGGTGGTGGCGCCTGGCGTTACTATTACAACAACTCCATTTGGCGGTGTGTCGATTTTTACCATCTTGATTGGAACAAAATTTCTTCCTTCAGAAGCTATCACAATATGTTGACTGGTTGAAAGATAGCCATCATGTTGTACAACGACGTTAAATGAAATCGGATTTTCATTCGAAGGTAAAAAAGCAGCTTCGGGCAAGATCGCCAGACTTACGAAACCCATTTGAGATTTATACTCATAATTTGGATTTCTAACTCCGGTTATGTCTATTACGCCGTCTTTGTCGTCACCGGTAATCTTTGTGGTAACAGAAACAGAGCCGTCAAATCCGACTAATTGATTTGTCGATGCGTCAACCAATTGCAGATCTACTGTTGTCTTGATAAGGTTATAATCAATGATGAGCTTTACGCCATCGCCGATATTTTGAAATTTGTTACATCCTGAATCTGATACCAAAACGGATATCGCCAGAAATGCGAATAATGTGATTTTTTTTAATATGTTGTATTTCATCTTATTGTGTTTTTACAATTATAAAATTCGGATTGA
>CANNKD010000051.1 GCA_947505205.1 Bacteroidota bacterium
CGGCCTGCGCTTTGGTTAATAATTTGGTTCTGAGCATATCCGAAACATCGTTATTTGCATCGGACATGAGTAAAACCTGAAATCTGTTTTTGACTAATTCGTAATGTTCAGGTTGAAAATCAAGGTGTTGAAGATAAAAATCGATGCTTTTTGATAAATTACCGGTTGTTTGGTACAAGTTGGCTTTTTCGAGATAAAAAGGATAATTTACGCTGGACATTTGGCTGCCTTTTTCATATACTTTCAGAGCGTAATCATCTAAGTTCTTCGATTTGAATGCATTGGCAGTAATACTGATCAGATTTTTGTCAGCTGGCAATTCTTCAATTATTTTATTGAATTGCTTCGTGGCTTTTTTTTCATCGCCCATTAACCGGTAAATATTCGCCAATTCAATGGAAAGCTGAACATCGTTATTGTTGCCTTTTAACTGCTTTTTCACAATTTGCTCGGCTTCTTCCAAACGGTTTAGGCGAATTAAACAATGAACATAATTGGTAAAATAATATTGGGTGTTAAATTGGACGAAAAGCTTTTTATAGATAACAATTGCCTTGTCAAATTCTTCGGTTGACATAAATTCATTGGCTAAAATCTCGTCAGTCATGCGCTGTTGCTGAGAAGAAGTTGCCGGAAACTGTACATTTTGTGCAAAATCAACCAATGGAAAGGCTAAAAAGCACAAAAACAATGCTTTAGATATAATACTGGTAAATAAATATTTACTTATTATTTTCAAGTTTGTCCTTTTTGGCTTTTTCTAATGTTTCGATGAGAAGTGCCTGCGCGTTAAAACGATTAATGAGATATTCAGCTTGAAATTTTGTCTCATCAAATTGCTGATTATTAATTATTTGCAATTTATTTTTGTTCCCAGAAATCAGTAAGTCTTTACTGTTTCGTTTCGATTCTTGTAATTGGTTCAGGTTCAATTGTAAACGCTGTAAACATATAGTCCGATCCCTTAACAGTGAACCCAGAAATTTCCCTGCAGTTTTTAAAGATGATTGAACATTTTCATTCTGTAGAAATATATCATCCACTTCAAATTGTTTGACTTTTTCAATTAGATTATTGATTTTATTTTCATCAATGAATTGTAAATCAACATAATATTTATTCATATCTGATGAAACCGAGTCAATCAATTTGTCGAATTTGGCTATTTCTTTGTTAGTTGTGTTGCACGAAGTGATAGAAAATACTGCGATACAAAAACAAAGAATTTTAACCAATAAAGTCGAAACCTGTGTAAGGTACCAAGGCTTTTGGGATACGGATTCCATTTTCTGTTTGGTTATTTTCGAGTAAAGCAGCAACGATTCTGGGCAATGCCAAAGCACTTCCATTTAAAGTATGTGCAAGCTGAATATTTCCTGATTTGTCTTTAAACCTGAGTTTCATGCGATTAGCCTGAAAACTTTCAAAGTTTGAAGTAGAACTTACTTCGAGCCACATTTGTTGAGCTGCTGAATAAACTTCAAAATCGTAGGTAAGTGCAGAAGTAAAACTCATATCACCACCACACAATTTCAAAACTCGGAAAGGCAATTCAAGTGCACGTAACAGAGAGGTAACATGATCACGCATTTTTTCAAGTATTTCGTATGACTGGTCCGGATGCGCAATTTGCACTATTTCAACTTTATCAAATTGATGTAATCGGTTTAAACCACGCACATGCTTGCCCCATGATCCGGCTTCACGACGGAAACAATTAGAATAAGCAGTTATTTTTACAGGAAGTTGCTCTTCTGGCAAAATCACATCCCTGAAAATATTGGTGAGCGGTACTTCAGCAGTTGGAATAAGGTAAAGATTGTCCAGTCCGCAGGTGTACATCTGCGCTTCTTTATCAGGCAATTGACCGGTTCCGTAGGCAGATGCTTCATTCACCAATAACGGAGGCTGAATTTCGAGATAACCGGCTTCAACTGCTTTGTCGATAAAAAAGTTTATCAAAGCTCTTTGCAAACGGGCTCCTTTTCCTTTATAAAAAGGGAATCCGGCTCCGGTAACTTTGTTTCCCAAATCAAAATCGATTAAATCGTATTGAGAAATTAAATCCCAGTGTGGCTTTGCGTTTTCAGGAAGTTTCGGCATGACAGCTTCTTCAAAAACATTCAGGTTTTCGGCAGCTCCACGACCACGGGGAACGGTAATATGTGGTAAATTCGGAATTTCAACGAGTTTATCAAGCAAAGTTTGTTTAATAACAGCGAGTTGTTCGGCAACAATACGCGCTTTTTCCTTGAGTTCGGTATTTTTTTCTTTCAACTGATCGGCCTCGGTGGCTTTTCCGGTTTGGTAAAGCTTTCCAATTTCACGCGCAATGGCATTTGTCTCAGCTAAGGTTTCATCATTTGTTTGCTGAAGTGTTTTTCGTTCGTCATCAAGTTTCACCACTTCATCGAGAAGATCGAAATTTTTAAAGTTTTTAATGCCAAGGCGTATGATTACCTCTTCTTTGTTTTCTCTGATAAATGCAACAGTTAACATGATAAATATTTTTTACAAAATTAGTTTTTTGCCTCGGTTCTCTGATCAATAAAAAAACCCGACTGAATTATCAACCGGGTTTCTGTTTCTTAATAACTTAAATATCAATTTGTAAATGAATACAAATAAGAATATTAAACGGAATTATCAATTCCTCAGACTAATTTGCCAACGATTCTTCAGTTAAAGGACGAACAGAAACATAAGATCTATCGTCTCTTTTCTTACGGAATTCAACCATTCCGTCAGTCATAGCAAATAGGGTATGGTCTTTACCGATGCCTACGTTAACACCTGGATGGTGTTTAGTTCCACGTTGACGAACAATGATATTGCCGTTTTGGGCAAATTGTCCGCCGTAAATTTTAACACCCAATCGTTTACTTTCCGATTCGCGTCCGTTCGATGAGCTGCCCGCTCCTTTTTTGTGAGCCATTTTATGTCTTTATTTTGTTGTTCGTTACTCAGTGATATTTTCGATCAGCACTTTGCTGAGATACTGGCGATGACCATTGGATTTTTGGTATCCTTTTCTTCTTTTCTTTTTGAAAACGATCACTTTGTCGCCTTTCATGTGTTCAAGAATTTTCACTTCAACATTTGCGCCTGCAACTGTTGGGGCACCAATTTTGGTCTTACCTTCGTTATCAATCATTAATACTTTGTCGAAAGTAGCCTTGCTTCCTTCTTCTCCTTCAAGTCGGTGAACAAAGATTTGTTGTCCTTGTGTTACCTTGAATTGCTGTCCTGCGATGTCAACTATTGCGTACATGTCTCTTTTTGAGTTGCTGATTATGGTCAAAAATTTGAACGGCAAAAATACAAAATTTTCTAAACCAAAATACTTTTGAGTCAGAAATTTTTATTTTGCTTATTTTCTGATAGTTATATTTGAATTTACAGTACTTTTTTTTCTGTTTACAAGAATCACACCACCAATTATCATTAAAATCCAGACAAAATACTGTGGTTCAAACTGTTCTGCATCGAAAATTCCCCATAAAATAGCTACCACCGGAATCAAATACGTCACAGAACTGGCAAAAAGAGCACTTGTAAATTTGATTAAAGTATTAAATGCTATCATGGCGATTCCGGTTCCGACGACGGCCAGAATGGAGATATAGCCCAATCCACTAAGTGCTTCGGGTTGTGTGGCAATTTGAGAGAAAAAATCCGTTCCAAAAATTAAAATGGCAAACGCTGGAATACCTATCAATCCGAAAGTTATGGATGTGATGGCGATTGCATTCAAATGACTTAGTTTTGTTTTGATGAGATTTACATTCGTGGCATAAAAAATGGTCGCTAAAATAATATAAGAAGCATAAGAAATATTAAACTCAAACGAATGTCCGCCAGTTTGACTTATTAGTCCTACTGCACCCAATAAACCAAGAATAACACCTGAAACATTTACCCAACGTGTTTTGATCCCAAAAATGGTCAGACCGATTAAGAGTGTAAATAATGGCGTGAGCGAATTTAGTAATCCAGCTGTTGAACTATTGATTCCGGTTTGGGCTTTCGCAAAAAGGAAGGCCGGAAGTAAATTTCCGATTATTCCGGAAATTGTTAACCAAATCAGATCTTGTTTGCTAATTCCATTCAACTGCTTGATTGCCAGAGGTAAAAGGAAAAGGAAAGTGATGGAAACACGAAGTGCTCCAACCTCAACTGCTGAAAAAACCTCAAGTCCCCGTTTGATAAGTATAAACGAACTTCCCCAGGTTAAAACCAAGCCAACCAATATTATCCAACTAAGTAACCGCTGATTCATAGCTTTATTTTGGATGGCAAAAGTATGGTTTTTTGGATGTGATTTTGACTTTCAACAAAGGTTTTTAATCTTCAATAAGGAGTTGTATAATAAATATCATCAATTATTTAACTTTGCCGATGTTCCTTGGCTTACTCATTAAATTTTTATTAATGAGCCCTGGAAAATATTAAAATTTGAAAATAGATTTGTGAACAATCAATTCAATTAAGTACAATGAGGAAAGATATCATTTTCATACATATCCTAAAAACAGGAGGAAC
Organism: Bacteroidota bacterium; assembly: GCA_947505205.1. GTDB lineage: Bacteria > Bacteroidota > Bacteroidia > Bacteroidales > F082 > CAJBPB01. The sequence continues at coordinate 4,543 of CANNKD010000051.1, forward strand.
AACCATTAATACTGCCATGAACGAATCCTATTGGCAAACTAAACCGGATTTTAACTACCGGCATATTGAAGTTGGGAATAAAAAATCAAATGCAGGTGATATTTTCGAACCAAAGATGACTAACTTCTACCAGGACTATAAAATATTTATGATGCTACGTCATCCGGTTGACCGTTTAATTTCTGAATATCATTTTATCAAGGATCGAAAGGAATTCATGAGTTTACTACGTACTAGTCCAAAAAATTTCGAAGAATATATTCTTACCAGACAAACCCAAAACGCCGTAGTTAATTTTCTTAAAGGAAAGCGCATGTTTGACCTTTCCGCAGCAAAAAAATCCGATGTCGAAGACATAATTAATGCAATTGATTATATACCTATTAATGTAGGGATTTTCGAGCAGTTTGAGAAATCACTTCAGTATTTTACAGATACTACCGGAATTAAATGGAAGAAAAATGTTGAAGTCAAACGCATGAATTTTGTCAGACCAAAAGTGTCAGAAATATCCGATGAGATCAAGGAACTTATCATTAAAAGTAATCCTTATGATGTTGAACTTTATGAATATTGTTTAAAAAAGTTCAATGAATTAACAGCAAGAATAGCTCCGCCTCGTATTCAATTCATTAAAGACAAATACAATCACGTGATACCATATTGTCATAAATGGTGTTTGTTTACCTTTTGCTTGGAAAATAAAAAATTCATAAATCAAAATTTTAATTTTTTTAAAGAGTTCAATTTCAATTTGTTAAATGAAGTTGGGATTATAGATGGAAGGCAATTTACAGAGGTATGGAACAGATCTTTTTTAAATGTTATTGATAATCATTTCCCAAATTCGCCTTTTAGCTTAGCGTTGAAAATGTCAAATAATGAAAATGGAGATCCACTTGAACAAACCGCTAACATAGCAAAAGCGATAGACAATTTTTTTGACGAACATAAAAAGGCAGCCAATGCGTATTATAAACCGATGACTTTTGATCCAAATATGGTAATTATGTTTAAACAAAGAGTGGGTTTTTTTTCGAGGATATTCGGAAAATAGTGACCATTGAAAGCTAATTATCAGTGATTTAATAATCGAATTTTAATAAGCCAATCATCTTAAAATCTTGATTGTTTTATTGATTTTGCTGTAGAACCTACAAGATTGGTAAGGAACAAACTCATGGAATGCATTTCACGTCTCTCATGAAAAGTGTATTTTTGTTCGATTTTTAATTTGTTTTTGACACGAATGATTCCTGATACAATATGTTTTTTGTCACTAAGCCTTTATTAAGGTACAGCACCATAATGTATTACTTTAGCTTGAGTTTGATTAATTTGAGCTTTACAATTTACTGTTAATAAGAGGGTTGAACTGATATGTCGAACGAAATTGAGTCAAGGTTGATTGAAGGGCTAAAGTCCGGAGATAAGAAAATCTTTGATGAGATTTTTAAAATGCACTATACACCGCTATGCCATTACTGTATGCGGTATGTTTCTGATATGGAGGTGACTGAAGAAATAGTTCAGGATCTGTTTTTTAAACTTTGGCTCAAAAGAGAAAAATTGGTAATTCATTCATCCTTAGAATCATATCTTTTTCAGGCAGTAAAAAATCATTCTTTGAATTACTTGAATCAACTTAGGATTCAAGATCGACACCGACAGTATGTCGGTTTTAATGTAAAAGATTCTCAGGATCCGTTTAACGATCTGGAAGAAACAGATTTAGAGACACTTATCAAAGAGGCTGTTTTAAAATTGCCTGATAAAAGGAGGCAAGTATTTGAACTGAGCCGGCATGATGGACTAAAATATGCACAAATTGCTGAGAAAATGAGCATATCAGTTAAAACTGTTGAAGCCCAGATGTCGAAGGCACTCGAACAGCTTAGGATAGTTTTAAAAGATTATATTCCGACAATATTAATGTTACTTTTTTTTTGTAATAAATAAAAAAAATGAAATCGCAATAAGGGTAAATACGTATTTGTTTGTCTTTAAAATGATTGCAGTGAAGAAAAACATTGTTAAAAAATATAAATACATCAGGAAAAATGTCTAATGAATTGATAGTTAAGTATTTAACAGGTAACTGTTTAAAACATGAGGTTACTCATGTTGAAGAATGGTTGGCTGAATCTGCTCAACATAAGATTCAATTTGAAAAATATCGTTTAGCCTGGAGCCTGTCTTCAGCTGAGATTTGCACAGAAGAATGCCATATTGAAGAAGCCCTAAATAAAGTCACAGCACGAATTGATAATTTTGACCAACGGAATCATCGGATTTACCGCAAACAAAATTCTTTTGCTGTTTGGAGTAAGATTGCTGCTGTGGCGACTATTTTATTAGTGGTTGGGTTCGCATCTTATTTTATGTTTAAAGGAAATGCAAATATTGAAATGCTTACTGCAAGAGCTGAGAACAACCAACAATCAATGGTTGAATTGCCCGATGGCACCAAAGTATATTTGAATGCAAATGCCGTTATCACTTATCCAAAATCATTTGAAAAAGATAGCAGAAAGGTTGATTTTGATGGCGAAGCCTTTTTCGAAGTGAGCCCTGACAAAGAACATCCATTTATAATAACAGCTACAAAAATTGGAATTGAAGTGCTTGGTACTTCGTTCAATTTAAGAGCAGATTCAAAAACAAATGATTATCGCCTTGATTTGAAAACAGGCAAGGTATTGTTTTATTCAATCAATAGTGATAGTAAAACAAAGATTGAACAGATTGTGCTTTTGCCCGGTGATAAAGGAAAGTTTGATGTTAATAGTGCTTCACTCTCTAAGTTCAGGAATATTAATGAAAACTATTTGGCATGGCATTCCGGTGTCCTTGAGTTCAACAATACAACATTGGCCGAAGTAATTGACGTTTTAAATGATACTTATTCAATTGAAATTTTGATTGATCCGGAATTAAGTGAATTAAAACTGACGGCAAGGTTTCAGAATCAGAAAATTGATAACATTTTGGAAACCTTGAAGTTAATCTTCAGTTGTAAAATCGAAAAAAATGGTAACCAAATTGCTTTAAAGATTTAAGTTTAAAAACTACTTGATTTTCCATCCTTCCTTTTTAAAAATTCATTGATTCTTTATTTGATTTAACATCAGCAAGTTACAGCTGTGATACTTTTTTATTACAAAGGTCTTTAACGAGAAATTAAAATCGTTTTTGATTTTTTGTACTTTAGCATAACTTTTATCCCTTTTGCTGAGGCTTTACAGATGTTGAATAATAATCAGAGACAAAAGAATATTTTACATAACAAAATGATTGATAGGTTTTTAAATCTGATCATTATTTCTGTGTTTATTTTTTGTTCAAGTGTTTTTGCACAAACCGATCTTTCAACAAAGGTAAATCTTAATGTTTATGACATGAAAGTTTCAGATTTACTCGATAAACTGCACAAGGAATATAATCTGAATCTTTCCTTTAACGCCAGTGACTCTACTTTTTACAAACGAATCAGTTATAAAGCTGTTTCAAAACCAATGCATGAAGTGGTAGCGGAAATTCTTAATTTAAGTGGTCACGATTTCAAAAATATAGATAATCAGATTGTTATATATCCTAGGAGTGAGATACCCACGTCAAAACGTAGCAATATTGCACCAATAACCATAAATAGCAACATCCCTGAAAGTAAGTTTGATACTGTTTTTATGGATAAACTGATATTTAAAACAGACACTTTGTTTAAAACAGACACAATCATCCGATACGATACCATTGTCAGGTACGATACAATATCCATTATTAAAGAGCCCGAACCAGAAAAAGCAAAAAATAAGATAAAAAAAATCCGCTCGGATGTTTTTAACAATGATTCACGGCGTGACAATGGATGGGCATTCGGAATTTCGTATGGGAAGCTTTTTGCTGATTTTAATGTTACTTCTCTTGATGGAGATATTAATTTTGCCAAACAAGTTGACGAATCTGAGAAATGGACTTTTAATAGTAATGTTTTGTCAGTCAGCTCGATGCATAATTTTAACAGATTGAAGATAGCTGCCGCCATTTCTTACAAAGGAATTACAACCAATTTTGATTTCAGCAATATAAATACCACTGGCGGCTTATTTGAAATTGATACGCTGGATACCTATTATACGATTTCCGGAATCGATACAAGTTGGGTATATATCAAAGATTCAGTTTGGATTCCAATGGATCAGGTTGAGTACAAATACAATCAAATCAATAGGTTAACTTATTTAGGATTGCAAGTAAATATGTCTTATTCGATTATCCATCAACGGAATATTGACCTTTATTTACAAGGTGGACTTGGTTTTGATTTTTTACTTTCGGCTAATGGAAGCACCATTACTAAACGTACAGAGATTGATGTAATAGATTTTAAAGATTTGACATTCAATAAAACCACCCTGTCTTATTCCTTAGGACTTGGTTCACGGTTTAAGCTGAATGACGGGTATGATATTTGTCCCGAACTGTTTTATATTGGTCATTTCAAAGATGTTTATCAAGATGCAGCTGTGAGCAAAAAATTCAGAGGTTTTGGGTTAAAAATTGGCATTATATATTATTTATAGTATTATAAATCAATAAGATACATAACTGTTGGATACAAACATTTCAAAACCGTATTACGGTAATATGAATGCAAAACACTTTTCTTCAACTGGGTTTCTTTGGAGATTGAGCGTTATGTTTGTATTATTTTTTATTGGATTTTCCAGTCAGTCAGTGGCACAGATCTATGCTTTTAAAGGAGACACACTCAAAGTTGACCAAACCTGGGTGAAAGATACAACGTATATTATCGATCAAGATTTGTATGTCCCAAAAGGAATTAAACTTGTAATTGAAGCAGGCGTTCATGTGAAAATAAACCAGGGACTCGGAATAATCATAGACCACGGTAGTCTGCAGGTTTCCGGCGACAATGGTACTGCCGTTGACAGCGTTTTTCTGATTCCAAATTATTTTATGACGGATGAAGGATGGAAATGGAGAGGAATCAATTTTATTGGAGTTCAGGAACAGGGTGTTAATTTTTTGAAATTTGCTCAGATTGAGGATACTGAAACTGGAATCAGAATCGATTCGAGCCGAAGTGTTGTCATAGAAAGATGCGCCATTATTGATAACCAATGGAGTGGTATCATGGTTTTTAACAGCAATCATTGTATTATCAATAATTGCAGAATTTCAAGCGGCTATCTCGGAATTGAAATGTACGCCAGTGGATTGGGAAATTATTCGGGTTACAATCTCTTGAACAATTGCCTGATAAGTGATCAGCAGTCGATTGGGTTAAAGTTATGGAGTCGTAACAGAGGCTTAAATACCTACAATCTGATTTCAAATACCGAGTTTATTGATAACAATAACGGTATTCAGATTGATAATGGAATATCAGTTTATGGGAAGAATTTCCTTGAAAAAAATGTGATTAAAAATAAAAACAAACAATTAGGTTACGGTATTCAGTTGGGACAGGATTCAACAGAAGTGCGCAACAATATTTTATGGCAAAATCAGATTGGTATCGATTTGCGCAATTCACAGGCCTGTTACCTGACGAATAATAGTTTTTACGAAAATCTCAGTGCGCTTATAATTGGTGCCGGTTCATCGTCCGATGCTTTTTTACATAATACATTTTCTACAAATCTGGCAAAAAATGTTATTTTCCAGGAATCGAATAATATCATCTACTTGAATAACAATCACTTCGATAAGAAAATAACGCATAATACTGTGTTTAATGCTACAGATCAGCCCATCGATGCAAGATCAAACTATTGGGGTTCAACAAATGAAAATGTGATTCAGCAAATGATTTTTGATTTTTTTGATAACCAGACACTTGGCGAAGTTTTTTATCAACCATTTTTTGCTTTACCCGATACAGAATGTCCGGTTTCACCTCCATTGGGAGTGATCAAACAATTGGTTGGTGACAGTATAAAAGTCAGCTGGAGGGCAAACAAAGAATTAGATTTACGTAATTACAAGATTTACCATGGCGATTTTAAAAATTATTCATTTGAAAATGGATTTGAAATAGGAAATGATTCGGTTTCCTGGATTAATAGCGTCTCTATTTATGATTCAATCGCGGTTACAGCTTTGGACAATGAAGCTAATTCATCTGCAAATCAGTTACTTGGTTTCGAAAGTCCATTTGCTTTTGCCACGATTGCGCCTTTTGCCGGAAATGATATTAAAATCTGTGAAAATCAGGATGAAATCTATTTGGAAGAAAGCACGGCACCATTCAATTATAGTGATTTGCGATGGATAACATCTGGAGATGGAATTTTCAATGAAATGGTTCTACATCCAGTCTATACACCCGGTATCATAGATCGTGTGTCCGGTGAGGTGGTTCTGACAATGAGTCTGAAAAGAAATAATATCATCCTGAAAGATGAACTTGTACTGACTTTGTCTGATTATCCGGTTGTAAACATTGGTAATGACACAACGATTATGAATGACGAATATTTAAAATTAATTAACACATTTGCTGATGGTTACAGCGAAATACGTTGGATTTCGACTGGTGATGGTGCTTTTAGTGACAGCTCAACTATTCATCCGATTTACATCCCCGGCACAATGGATATAGCAGTTGAAAAAGTCGATTTAGTGCTGCAAGCATTCTCCGATTGCGGTAATATTTCAGATACCATTACTGTTTATATAAAACCATTTTCTTCGATTACCGGAAAATTATGGTACCATGGTTTCAGTTTCAATCAGGCCGTTGTGTTGGCTTATCTGGTAAATAAAACTACTACCAAATTGGTCAGTAAAACCAAACCGCTAGTAAACGGGAAATTCCAATTTGACAGATTATTATATGGAGAATATCTGATTGCGGCTGTTCCGGATACTGCAACCGGAGTTGCTTTTGTCCAAACCTATTATGTGGATAAAATAAATTGGCAAACTGCCTACACATTGGCTTTAACCGACACCATTTATGATATTGATCTTCAAATGCAGGAAACAGACATTGTTTTGCCAATTGGAGTTGGTTCAATCTCGGGTCATTTTGTGAAACCGGCCTTTAGTACTGCTGAAAGCGATATCTATTGCTCGTCTTGGTTTACTGAGAAAAGTCTGACTTATTGTGATGATGGTTTGTCCAATGCTTCGGTTTTTTTGTATAACCAGTCGCACGATAAGATTCTTGATTATACCTTAACCAATGAGTCGGGTGACTTTATATTTAGGAATTTACCTTTTGGCAATTATTTACTTGATGGTGATTTGCCCGGTTATCAAACCTTAAATTCGCCAATATTCACCTTAACAACAGATAATCAATCTGTTGTAGATGTTACATTTTCAATTGAAGATCGAAAAATAGCCATTATCTACCATTCCGAACCGATAGAAAAAAAGTTTTATCTTTTTCCGAATCCGGCTTTGGATAAAATCACCCTATTTTTCGAAAATGAAATTAAAAATCCTGTTTCAATTGCGATTTTTACGGCAAGTGGTCAAAGGATTATCGATAAGGTTTATTCAGTTTCTGAAGCAGAAAATGGCCATATTACACTTAATATCAATTTATTAAGAGACGGATTGTATATTGGAAAGGTTTATTCGAATGATTCAATACTTGGTTTCTCCTTCGTGAAATATACCCCCTGAGAAATATTTTTCGAGAATACTAAAAATTTGGTTTTGAATATCTTACAATTCAAATATTGGCATAGAAATCAAATTGTAGAAAAATATGTAATTTAATTGAAAATAATTCACTTTCAGCTAAGGGTAAAACCCTTAATAATTGTCTTAGTATTGATATTTCGTGAAGTTGATAAGGGTTTTCTGCAATGATTGTCATCAATTAAATTTCAGATTTCAATGTTAATCTCTGTGAATATTCGAAACAACAATCTCACAATCCAAAATTTATTAATATTTTTACAATATCAAAGGTGCTTATCCAAACCTTTTATTACATTTGTAGTATAATTAAGTCTATTATTTTCAGCAAATTAGAATGATTTACAATTAAACTAGTATAAATTAAATTCCAATTTTTGCCTATGGTTCAATGAAAACAACTTGTTGCCAGTTTTTTTAATTTTTACAAAGGAAAGGTTCAAATCATTAAAAATGGTCTTTGTAGCCTCCTTTAATCAATTGATTATTAACAAATAAATTACAAAATGAGAAAAATTACTAAGTTTATCTTGACAATGACTGCATTTTTGATGCTGTCATTCGTACACCTTAGTTCAAGTGCTCAATGCACTTACAACGTGAAGTTGTACGATACCTGGGGAGATGGATGGAACGGCGGTCAATTGGACGTAATGGTCAATGGTTCCGTTGTTTTAGACAATATCACGCTCGCTTCCGGTACAGGTCCGTTAACGTTTAACTTTACGGTGAACACCGGCAATATGATCACAGCTGATTATACTGCTGGTAGTTGGTCATCAGAGAATTACTATCGGATCTTTAATGCAGAGGGCGTTCAGGTTTTTGGTACTACAGTGAATTCAACTCCTGTTGACCTTCCCCCACCTGGAATTACTGCAGTTTGTCCTGCACCGGTAGGTAATGTTATCGGCCATGTTTACAATGGTGATGGCGTGCCTGTTGCAGGAGCCCAAGTTGGAATCGAAGGTGGCAGTTTCAGAACCACTGATGCCTTAGGAGCCTACACTTTCTTAGGTCTTCCTGCCGGTGCAACTGAAATGTATGCTTCGAAAAATGGTTTTAATACTGTTTATGGAACAGTTGTAGTCATTTCTTCTAACACAGTAACTTTAGATTTTACATTAACACAACCAAGTTTAACCATTAGCCCGTTGTATTTTGACGAGGTAATGAATCCTGATGAATATTTAACTAAATTCTTAGGTATGTTGAACATTGGCGACGGTCCTGCCGGATGGTCAGCTGAGGTTACATATCCTACAGCTTATGTTGCAAATAATATCAACGAAGTTGAGTCAATGGATTTCGCTCAAATGACTCAATCAAATGCACCTTTCGCAGCCGATTCACATCTTCCAGTTCAAACGAATGAAGATAATGGAAGCAGAGGTTTACTTGATTGTCCTGATGGAAGCGTGTTTGGCAACCCACCGGTTGGTTCAAATAACGGTTATACTTCAGATGCAGGTTCAGGTTATTTCTGCTATCAGCAATTTAGTGCTGCCGGTGATTTTAACACAATTACCTTCTGGTCAGTTGTAACTTCTATGCCTACGGATCCACGTTCATTTACGATTGAAGTTCGTGATGCAGGTGCAACTCCTGGTGCTATTTTAAGTTCAACCACAGTTTCATTAAATTATGTAAACACAGGTTCAACAGTAATAGGTTTCCCATTGTTGCAATACACTGCTACTATTCCCTTAACAACAACAGTTGATGGATGGATTGGTGTTCAAGCTGCTGCTGGTGGAGCAACCAATTATTGGTGCAACACTTTCACGGGAACCGGTTCAGCTGTTCAAGGCCTCGGCGGTTCGTATACTCCTGTTGATAAATTAGCAGTATGTTTAAGCTGCACCGCTTGTGGCGGTGGTGGTGGAGTATCTGATTGGTTGACTTTAGGTCAATATGAAGGCTCAGTTGGACCAAACGGAACCAGCTTTAACCTACCTGTAAACTTTAATGCTACTGGAACAGCAGCTGGTGAAGTTTACAATGCTCAAATCGTTTTGACAACTGATCCTAACGTTGGAACATTTACCATTCCTGTTACAATGACCATTTACGGTGATCCATTGTCACCTGTAACTGATTTAACAGCTACAATAACCAATGAAGTAACCGGAGCAACTCATTTAGCATGGAGCTTCACACGTCCTGTTAACTTCCAGTATTTCTTGATCAAACGTGATGGATTAGGTATTGGAACAACAACTTCAATGAGTTTCAACGATTTGTTACCAGGCTACAATACCTATTGTTACACAGTTACTCCTGTTTATGATGCAGGTAATGGTGTTCCCGGAGGTCCTGCTTGCGTTGATTGGTTAATTCCTGTTTTGTGTTATTCACCAAGCAATCCAACCAATAGCCAATGGCCATTGACAAATGAAAACGTAATGTTGACATTGGAAAACTGCGGACAAGGAACCTTAGAATATAGCTTCCCTGATTATGCAGCTCAATTGTTGCTTAACAATCCTGATATTGAAAAGAATGATGTCAGTCCTGTTGAAGGATTTGACAGAATTGCTGAACCAGCCAAGGGCGCAAATGACCCACGTGATGGTGGAGGACATCCAATTGTATTAGGTGCCGGTGGACCGGATACCTTCGGATACGAATGGATTGATAGCGACGAATCAGGCGGACCAGTTTTCAACTGGGTTGAAATTCAAGCTATTGGAACACAACAATCACTCGTAGGAGACGATGCTGCTGTTTCAATTGCATTGCCTTGGGCTTTCCCGTTCTATGGTGCAAATAAATCAAGTTTATTGGCCGGAACAAATGGTTATCTAACCTTTGGTACAAGCGGAACGACCTATAGCAATACAGGAATTCCAAATGCAGCTCAACCAAATGATATGATTGCCGCCTTCTGGGATGATATGAACTTTGTTGGAGGCACATCTAAATTGTTTACTTATAATGATGTTGCCAATGGCAGATTCATTATTGAGTATCAAAATGTACCTAAATTGGGTGCATCATCCTACAATACCTTCCAGTTTATCTTAACTCCAAGTGGTGCAATTACAATTCAGTATTTGTCAGTTAGTGGGGTTTTGAATTCAGCAACTGTTGGTATTGAAAATGCAGCCGGAACAGATGGTTTACAAGTGGCTCTCAATACCAATTATATTGCCAATAATAAAGCCATTTATTTCTTCCAACCTGCACATTTTATTACTTCTGTAACTCCATATTATGGAACTATTACTGAAGGAAATACACAGGATATCACAATGGTTTACAGTTCAGAAGATTATGGAGTAGGTACATACAATGAAGACCTATTCATTTCTACAAACGAACAGGGAGCCAACGAATGGTATATTCCTAATACAATGGTTGTATATTCTCCAGCAACTATCAATGGTACTGTTACCGATTGTATTACAGGTGCTCCTAAAAAGAACGTAACTGTTACTGCATACGGTCAACAAGCTATCAATGAATGGTTGTATTATGATAATGGTGTATTTGCAACATCAATCGGTGGCCCTGCAACATTTAGTTGGGCTGTTAAATTTGATCCATCACAGTTAGTTGATTTTGATGGAACTTCTTTATCGAAGATTATGTTGTATAATTATGTTGCTAATCCTGGCGAACTGCGTATTTATAAAGGAGCCAATGCAGCTACATTATTACATTCACAACCATTGACCGGATTACCTGCTGGCACATGGTCAGAAGTAAATCTCACATCAAGTGTTGCTGTTGATATTACCCAGGAATTGTGGATTGTAATCTATACTACTGTTGGTGCTACATATCCTGCAAGCAGTTGTGCCGGAGTACAGCCTAATGGTAATCTTATCAATTTAGGTACAGGATGGGTTCCTCTAACTAATTATGGTTTGAATTACACCTGGACATTGCGCGGTTTTGTTACCAATGCATCAGGTGCTCAAGCAGCATTACCAATGGATGCTCCACAAGACGCCTATGGTGATAATTCAAGAGCAAGTCTTTCAACTTCCGGAATTTTTGAAAACGTTCCTGTGCCAGTAGAAATGACCTCAAGAGTCCCTGAAACAAATGTTTATACAACTGAAACTGCTGAGAACGGAACTTACAGCTTGTTAGTCGATCCTGCAACTTACAATGTTGAGTTTACGATGACAGGTTTCCATACAGTTCTTGTTTCGGATGTTGTTGTTGCCGCTGGTAGCCCAGTTACTGTAAATGCAGCAATGTGTGAAATGGCATATCCTGTAAGTTTTGTTAATGCAGATCCTAACGAAGCCGACACACAATGCTTGATCACATGGGGTATCCCAATGGGACCATACCAAATTCAGTATGATGATGGTACAGCCGAAAACTACTTCTCATGGTTAACAGCCGGAAGTGCATCAGCAGTTAAATTTACCCCAGCCGGATATCCTGCAACCGTTAAAGGTGGTAGAATGTATGTTGGTGATGGTACTTTCCCTGAAGGTGTTGATTTCCTTGGAGCTGAATTTGCAGTTGGTGTTATTGCCGCTGACGGAACCAATGGTATGCCTGGCACAGTTTTGGATTCAACAGTTATAACTGTTGATAACTTTGGATGGGTTAATTTCGACAATGCTTTCAATGCAACCATCAACTCAGGTAACTTCTACATTGCAGTATGGAAATTATTTGTTCAGGTTCCTGTTGGGATTGATCAAAACGTTCCTACTTATTACAGAAGTTATGTAAAACCTGTTAATGGTAACTGGGCAGCCTCAAGCTACCAGGATTTCATGATCAGAGCTATTGTTAGTGGTCCGGGAACAAACGTTGCACAACGCGTTAGTGGCGGTATCATTTATCCTTCTAAACCAAATATGACTGATTTTGTTGCCACATGTGCACCAAACGGAACACCTGGCGCTGAAAAGAACGGTATTTATACTGTTGTTGAAGGCGCAGGAACAACCCGTGAGTTAGTTGACTATGCAGTTGCCCGTATGAGTGGTTTCAATCCAGAAATTGGAGAAGGCCCTGAAGACGGAACACCAACCGTAATAGCTGCTCATAATGGTACACAATCTTACAATGATGCTGGTTTTGGTGGACAACCTGCCGGTTTCTACGGTTATGCAGTAAGAGCAAACTACAGTGTTGAAAACTCAGAATGGGTTTATTCAAATGTTGTAGCACATGGCTTAGACAATAACGTAACCTTTACAGTTAGTCGTTGCGACGGTGGCGATGCTTCTGGTGCAGTCGTACATTTGGTAGGACATAACTATCCTTATCAGAACCTTTCTGCAACAACCGATGCAAGTGGTATTATCGTATTCGACAGTGTTATCAATGGTATTTATGATTTGTCAGCCTATAAAATGGGCTTCCAAACATACGAACATGATGGTATCATGATCAACTATGATTATACTGAAGATATCGTTTTGGCTAATAAAACATATCCTGCAAAGAATCTGTTTGTTGAAACTTTAACTTCTGTTGCAACATGGGAAGCCCCTGAATTTTCAGCTGTTGATTTGACAGACTTTGAAGATTCAACTTTCCCACCAGCTGAATGGATGATAGAATCAAATGGTCATGGTTTCTTCCGTACCAATGCTGGTAGCAGTAGTTTCTGGGAAATTCCTGCCGGAGATGGTTACTATGCATGTACAAATGACGATGGTTTCAATGGTGATTCTAGTGAAGACCGTTTAATTACTCCTAGCTGTGATTTACGTGAAGGTCCTGTTTACGACTTCTCATTCGATTACTTCTATGATGGTTCATGGGGTGGTTCAGCTTATGTTGAATACAGTCTCGATGGCGGATCTAGCTGGACAGTATTACAAACCCTTGATGCAGTAGGTGATTGGACAACAGTATCAATTACACTCACTGACTTTATCGGCGAAGATGCAGTTAAATTCTGTTTCCATTATGACGATAACGGCATGTGGGCTGACGGACTTGCAATCGATAATGTATCAGTTGGCAGCGGTAATGTTCCAATTTTAGGTTATGAAGTTTCACTCAATGGAGGTTATATCACCGAAGTTGGCCCTGAAGTTTTAACTTATACCTATCAGAACTTAACCTATGGACAAACATACACAGCAACCGTAAAAGCTAAATTCCCTTGCGGAGTTTCTGATCCGGTTAACTACGTATTCCAATCTTCATTCTTGTATCCTCCTGTAAACTTGGGTGATGCTTATGTTTATAACACCAACGAAATTCCGTTGATGTGGAATCCTCCGATGACAGTTGCCGGACCTTCTGCAGCAGTTAGAGCTGAAATTTTAGCAAACAATACAGTTCCTGCAACACGTGCAAACGGCGACTTCAGTAGTATTGAAACCAATGGTGGTGCTCCTGCAGCAACCCGCGAAACAGTGTTAAACTGGGATGGTGACAATTATGACGGACTTGGTTTGACCGCTGGTGGAACCTGGGAAGTTGGTTCATATTTCCCTGCAAGTTTGGTTAGTCCTTTGGCAGGTGATGGTATCGTATCAGTTGAAGTTTATATCGCAGACGTAAGTTCGAGTTTCACAATTAAAATTTACGATGCAGGAACTCCAATTCTACCTGGTGCTGTTCTTTATACACAAGCATTTAGTCCTATTGTAGGATGGAATACAGTTACTTTAGATAGTCCTGTTGTTTTATCTGGCGATGATGTATGGGTTATTTATGAAATTGCCGGACAACCTGCTGGTACATATCCAGCCGGATTTGACGCAGGTCCAGCAGTTACAGGTTTCGGTGACTGGATATATTTGAATGGTGCTTGGGACAATGCAGGTAACTACGGTTTCGGTAACTTCAATGTTCGTGCACATGTTGACGTAGTCGGCGGTGGCGGCGGAGTTCCAGACGGACTTGTTTCCTTCAACTTGTACCAAGATGGTGAATTATTAACCAACGTACCATACAATGGCGAAGCACCAGACGAATTCGTTAACTACGTAATCAATCCTATCGATCCGGGCACTTATGCATATGATGTAAGCGCAGTATATGACCTGAGCGTATTTGGATTCAGCGGAACAGGCGAATCAGCATGGGAA
>CANNKD010000052.1 GCA_947505205.1 Bacteroidota bacterium
GTCCGAATGATGAGTTGCTGATTTATGAATTGCTTATTCGTGATTTTGTTGCTACAAGAGATATTAAAACGGTACAAGATACGCTTGATTATCTTCAAAATCTGGGTGTTACAGCCATTGAACTCATGCCTATCAACGAATTTGAAGGTAATGATTCGTGGGGTTACAATCCGGCTTATTATTTTGCTACCGATAAAGCCTATGGCACAGCGAACGATTATAAAGCGTTTATTGACGAATGTCACAAACGCGGAATCGCGGTGATCATCGATATGGTTTTGAATCATTCGTATGGTCAATCGCCTCTGGTTCAGTTGTATTTTGATGCGACCAACAATCGTCCGGCTGCCAATAATCCATGGTATAATCAGGTTTGTCCGCACGAACCGTATTGCTGGGGTTATGATTTCAACCACGAAAGTCAGAATACCAAAGACTTTGTTGATCGGGTGAATGCTTTCTGGCTGAACGAGTTTAAAGTAGATGGTTTTCGTTTCGATTTCACCAAAGGTTTTTCAAATGTAGTAGGGGATGGAAGCGCTTATAATGCTTCCCGGATTGCCATATTAGAGCGAATGGCAAGCAAAATCTGGACGGTGAATGACAGCGCATACATCATTCTGGAGCATTTTGCCGACAATGCTGAAGAAAAAGTGTTGACAAATTATGGAATGATGGTTTGGGGAAATATGGTTAACGCCTACAATCAGAATACGATGGGCTATGCAAGTGACTCCGATATTTCATGGATTTCATATCAAAAACGTGGGTTTGGGAAACCAAATCTGGTAGGATATATGGAAAGTCATGATGAAGAGCGGCAGATGTTTAAAAATATAACCTGGGGAAATACCTCAAATCCAAATCACAATACCAAACATATTGAAGTCGCAACCTTACGCGATGCCGCAGCTGCCGCCATGTTTATACTGGTTCCGGGGCCAAAAATGATTTGGCAGTTTGGTGAATTGGGTTATGATGTGAGTATTAATTATCAGGATTGCCGCGTTTGTCCCAAACCCATTAAATGGGAATATTACGATAACCTCGACCGAAAACGATTATACAACTTTTACGCTGAACTGATGAAACTCAGGAAATCGCACGACGTTTTCAAGACAAATCAATATTCAATCAGTGCCACCAATGAATTGACAAAGAGTTTACATCTTTCAGATCCGGATATGTCGGTTACCGTATTGGCAAATTTTGAAGTGAACAGTGCCGAAATCAATCCGCAATTTCTTGTTTTGGGTCGCTGGTACGATTATTTTCACAACGATTCAATCGATGTGGTTGACGCAGGGGCACCGATTTTACTTGAACCCGGTGAGTTTAGAGTATATACTACCAAACGATTGTCATCGCCGACCATTGGTGTAAATGAGCAAAAGCAATTTAAGTTTACCGACATTAGTGTAATCCCAAATCCTACCAATGGAAAGGTGGATTTAACTTTTCAGTTCATCAATCAGGGGTCGTATAAAATACTTGTTTACAATGGTTTAGGCGTAATAATAGATACACTTAATTATACTTTTAATAGCACAGGGAAACAGTCCATCAAGCTGAATTCCCTGATAAATGCACCCAATGGTTTGTATTATATTGTTGTGAAAAATGATTTCGGAATGCAATCCGTTAAGGTTCTCAAGCAGTAAAACAAGATTGATTCTGAAAATGAAAACCAAGTCGTTTAGTTAAGAAAAACAGTCTTCGACTCCACTCAGACAGACAGTCATCCGGAGCGGAGTCGAAGGATAGTAGGTGATTCTTTTCTTGTTAATTAATCCCTTAACTAAACGATATTGAATTGTAAACTTACTCTTGTATGAGATTCTGTTCGCATTGATCCATGGCTTCATACGTATTTTCAGGGCTTTTAGCGGTGTAACTAACTCTGATTGAGCCATCTATGGTCGATCCTTTTACGCCGGCCTGCATCCATTTTTGGGAAGATAGGTTTACCAATATTTCAACAATTGTATCGGGATTTGTTATTGTAACTTTCTGATTATTATCGTAATAAAAGAAATTTTCAACCAAGCAATCACCTTTGGCTTCTAAGCGGTAAACCACCTGAATGCTGTCTTCGGAAAACTCCTTGGATGCTGTTAGTAAATTGCAATTCAATGCTTTAACTTCAGTATTATCCTGACATGAAACCAAAAAAATACAAATAGCAATTGTAAAACTGAATATGCATTCTATTTTTTGCAATCTTAAGCTCCTGTACCTATTGATTTTCATGTAATTTGAAAGCTAACGCACTGAAAGAATTTACTTTATGATTTTTCACAAAACCTGAGCCATGAATTTTTCCAATTCAACAATATGTCGCACATGCGTTCCGTGTCCTACCAATATCACATCATCCCACACGGTTAATTCAAAAGTGATTTTGCGGCCTTTAACCTCAATAATATTGCTTTCACATCGCAAAAAATGTCCGATTGCAGATGCTCTTAAGTGTTTCATATTCAATTCAGTGCCCACGCTTGTCATGCTTTCCGGCAATAAAGATTCAATACTTTTGAGAGCAGTCAACTCCATAAAAGCGACCATAGCCGGTGTTGCAAACACCTCAACCAAACCCGAGCCATATTTCTTTGCTGTATCATTCTCAGAAACAGTAAGTTCCTGCTTTCCCTTTAGGCCAACTTTTATTTGAATATTGATCATATTTAGTTTCCAAAGTTCAGGGTTACGGACTGTTTTAAATCGGGATGCAAACTCAGCGCCACCGGACAGGTTTTGGAAATGAGTGTTAAAATTTTCTTTTGTTTATCGGTATAAACATCAGAGAAGCTAATATCGATAACGATTTCTCCGATTCTTCGCGGATCGGAAGACATAATTTTAGTCACTGAACTGGTAGCTCCATCAATTGAAAATCCATGTTCATTTGCGGCAATGCCCATGATTGTCAGCATACAGCTACACAGTGCCGAGGCAACCAAATCTGTTGGAGAAAAAACTTCGCCCTTTCCTTTGTTGTCAATGGGTGCATCGGTCAATACAATGGTTCCCGATTTTGTATGGGTCATCTCTGTCCTGAGATTTCCCAAATATTTTATGGTTGCAGTGTTCATTTTTATAGATTTCTTTGTGCAAAAATAGGCATTGATTAGCTCTGATAACAAAAAAGCCCTCCGATTTGTTCGGAAGGCTTTTTTTATGTGTTCAACACAAAACTGAAAATTACTTCTTTTCAGGAGTTGTTGTTTCAGTTGTTACTGTTTTCTTTTCTTCAGTTGTGCAAGATTTTTTTTCTTCTTTGGTGCAGCTTTTCATGTCAGCGCAACCTTTTTTATCGGCACAGCAGCTTTTTTTGGTTGTGCATTCTTTCTTGTCTTCAGTTTTTTTAACGTCTTGTTTAACATCCTGGGCAAAAGTTGAGGCACTAAATGCAAGGAAAACAATCATTGATAGGCTTAAAGCTAATTTTTTCATTTTATTTCTTTTTAATGTTTATGCCACAAATGTATTTCATTCACACTTCACGCGTTGTTAACAGGCTGTTAAATACTGTTAATGAAATGTTAATCTCACTTCATGTTCATTAGTAATCACCTACTTTTGCCTTGAAATTCAAGCTATTGATGAAACCCAGAATTTTTACACTCATTATTGTAATAACATTTATCTCCTTATTAGGTGTGGTATTTACTCAGGTTTACTGGGTTCGGAATGCCATTGAGTTAAAGGAAGTGCACTTTAATAATAGTGTTCGCATAGCCATGAAGACGATCATCAATAGGTTGATTGAATCGAATAACGACTCAACATTGATGCAGCTTTGTTCGCCTTCGCCTTGCTATCTGACAAGAACCAATATCCAGGATGTGGTCAAGCCAAAAGTTCTGGATTCGTTAGTACGAGCCGAACTTGGGTGCATGCAGATTTCGAAAGGTTATGAATATGCCATTTACAACAAACGAAATAATAAGTTTGTGATGGGCAATTATAATCTGTTTGAGCAAGAACTTATCGAATCAAAACACCAGCAAAGTATTCAATCAATCTTCAGGCCCGGTGATTACTATTTTACAATGTATTTTCCGAAACAGCATAGCTTCATCTTTGGTCAGATAGCCAAATGGATGCTACTTTCAGCCGTGTTTCTTATCGTAGTCATTTTCAGTTTCTGGTTTACGATTGTAACTATCATCCGGCAAAAAAAGCTTTCAGTGATGAAATCAGATTTCATCAATAATATGACGCATGAATTTAAAACGCCTATTTCAACGGTTTCGTTGGCTGCTGAGATGTTGATGAAACCCGAAGTAAACCAATCCACTGAGAAAACATTAAAATATGCATCAGTGATTTACAACGAAAATTTCAGGCTCCAAAACCTCGTTGAGCAAGTTTTACAGATTGCAATTTTAGACAGTGGTGAAACCAAAATGATGTTCAGGGAAATTGACATCCATAAACTTATACAAAAAAGTATTGACGATTTCGAGATGAAAATTCAGGAACGGAATGCAAGCGTTCTGCTCACACTCAATGCGAATAGCACTACTTTTGCTGGAGATGAATTGCACCTATCGAATGTATTTGCAAATCTTATCGACAATGCACTCAAATATTCTAAATCAAATCCTGTCATCAAAATAACAACAAGCTCTTCAAAGACCGGAGTTACAATTGTAATTTCCGACAATGGAATTGGTATTTCTTCTGAAAATCAACACCTTGTATTTAATAATTTATATAGGGTACATACAGGCGATGTGCATGATGTAAAGGGATTTGGGCTCGGACTTTACTATGTTAAACAAATCATCGGGCTCCATCGTGGCAACATTAAATTAACAAGCCAGCTTGGAAACGGATCAAATTTTGAGATATTTCTTCCTTTTAATGCACCACAAAGCGAATCATAAATGGAAAAATTACCTCATATTCTGCTTGTTGAAGATGATCCGAACCTATGTATGTTGCTTCAGGATTATCTCGAACTCCTGAAATACAAAATATCAGTAGCGGCAGATGGCGAACAAGGATTATTGTCTTTTAAAACCGAACAACCCGATTTATGCATTTTAGATGTGATGATGCCAAAGATGGATGGCTATATGCTGGCAACACAAATCAGGATGAAAAATCCCACTATTCCGATCATTTTTCTCACTGCTAAATCACAAAAGATTGACCGACTCAAAGGCTTTCAGCACGGATGCGACGATTATATAACAAAGCCGTTCAGTACCGAAGAATTAAATTTGCGAATAAGGGCAATTCTGCGCCGTTGTGTGCATAATCTGTTCCCAGAAGAAGATAATCCCGAAGACATTCTTAAGATTGGGATTTTTGTTTTCGATGTACCAAATATGGTTTTAAAATCGGATTCTGGAATCCAATCACTCACCCAAAAGGAGGCTAATTTATTGAAATTGTTGTGTTTAAATAAAAATAAACTACTAACCCGTGATCACGCCTTAAAAACCATTTGGGGTGATAATGATTATTTTATTGGTAGAAGCATGGATGTTTTCATCACACGCCTCCGGAAATATCTGAAAGATGATCCAAACGTAAACATCGCCAATGTTCATGGCACCGGCTTTAAGTTGGAAGTGATAGAATAGGCTATGAATGCCTCTTTGAATTTAAATCTTGATTTCTAATATTTTTTTCCCCCACATTCCATTTCTTAGTTAAGCAAGCGAGAAAAAACAGCTATCGCCATAACTCAAAAACCTGAAATTATGATCAAGTGCGTATTGGTAAACCTGATGCCAGCGTTCACCAATCATAGCCGAAACCAACAATAACAGGGTGCTCTTTGGCTGATGGAAGTTGGTGATCAACCCGCTTACGATTCTGAAACGGTAGCCCGGTACAATCATGATGGAAGTGCTAGCCTGCAGATGCGTTAATTTATGATGATCCAAATATTTTATCAACAACAGCAGTACTTCCGAAAATGACATTTCTTCCATTTGAGAATCTTGATAAGGTAACCATTGATTAATGGTAATATCTTGAATTTCAATATTTTCACGAATCAAATGCGCTATCCAAAAAAGGCTTTCCAAGGCTCTTAAACTGGTAGTTCCGACAGGAATGATAGGTTTATCATTCATTACCATTAATCTAAGTAGCGTGTTTTTCGAAAAGCTGATTCTTTCGGCATGCATGGTGTGATCACCGATTGTTTGTGTAGAAACCGGTTTAAATGTTCCGGCTCCGACATGCAATGTAAGTCGCTCAAATTCAATTCCATTCGATTGAAGTTGTTTAATGAGTGAATCCGTCAAATGCAAACCTGCTGTGGGTGCGGCAACTGATCCTTCATATTTGGCAAATACAGTTTGATAACGCTCTAAATCCGCATTTTCAGCCTTTCGGCCCAGATACGGAGGCAATGGCATTTCACCGGCCATTTCAAGGATTTCAGCGAAAGAAATATGATCCTTATTCCAGGAAAATTCAATTACGGAATGATCCTGTTCCTGAATTAATCGTTTTGCAAACAAGCTGAACTGAGCATCATCGTGAACCAATTTCATTTCTAAATGACCGGTTTTCCACCGCTTCGAATTGCCAACGAGACATTTCCATAAAACTGGTGGCTTGCTCGTGAATGCCAGTTGCATATCGGTTACTTTCCCAAAAGGTTCCAGTGTAAACAACTCAATCAAAGCACCTTCCGGTTTTCGAAAAAGTAATCTGGCACGCACTACTTTGGTATCGTTGAACACCAATAAGGCATTTTTAGGAATAAAATTTCCAATGTTCTTAAATTTACTCTCAACAATTTCATCATTGTTTAATATCAACAACTTTGAATCTTCCCGATTTTCGAGTGGATATCGGGCTATCCGATCATCGGGCAGGTCATAGTCAAAAGCCGAAATTTCAATATTTTTCAATTTTTCCATAAGAGTTGCAAAGATACAAAGCCTTTGATTTTTAGCCCAAAGAAATAATCTGAATTGAATAATTGCAATTTTTAAATGATAAGATTAGTTTGAAGATTCGAAAGCTACACTATCTTTGTGATGAAAAGAAATTATAAATAAAATCGTAACCCATGAAAATCAAGGCATTCATTCCAAATCTCATCACTTTGATGAATCTGTTCTCAGGTTGTTTATCGATTCTTTTTTTCTCACAAGGCAATTTGAAGTTAGCCGGGTTGATGATTTTCTTGGCCGCTATTTTCGATTTTTTCGATGGATTTGCAGCACGGATATTGAAAGCCTATTCAAAAATTGGTGGAGAATTAGATTCTTTGGCCGATATGGTTTCGTTTGGTGTGGCTCCCGGTTTTATCATTTATCAACTGATTCTTGAAAGTCACGGAAGACAATCAATCATGATATTTGATGTTGATTTAGTGCCGTTTACAGCATTTGTGGTTCCTATGTTTGCAGCTCTGCGATTAGCAAAATTCAATGTAGATGAACGCCAGACAACTTCTTTTCTGGGCTTGCCATCGCCGGCAGCTGGTCTATTGATTGCATCACTACCGCTGATTAAAATACAATTATATGAAGGTCAGTCACTTTTTTATATGGTCGTTACAAATGCCTATTTTTATATTGGTACTGCAATTGCGATGTCGTTGCTGATGGTTATTGAGCTGCCATTGTTTGCGTTGAAGTTTAATTCATTTAAAGTCAAAGGAAACGAAATACGGTTTTTCTTCCTGATTGTATCGGTGGTTTTATTGGCAAGTTTACAATTTGTGGCTGTTCCATTTATCGTAATAACTTATCTTTTTCTTTCCCTCGTCGTATTTCTTGCTGATATACAGTAAATTATATTGAAAAACGAGATATTCAGAAGAATCTATAATCAAAATGGAAAATACGAATTCAAACTGAGTAAGGCAATGAACTTCTAGAACTCCTTCCTTCTTAATTCAAAATTCTGCCCAAGATAAACTTTTCTAACATGTTCATCAGCAGCAAGTTCCTCAGATGTTCCTGCTTTTAAAATCGAGCCTTCGAACAATAAATAGGCGCGATCGGTAATGGAAAGTGTTTCATGAACATTGTGATCTGTTATCAAAATACCAATGTTTTTGTCCTTTAATTTGGCAACAATTGCCTGAATATCCTCAACTGCAATAGGATCAACACCGGCAAAAGGTTCATCTAACAAGATAAATTTGGGATCAACAGCGAGTGCCCTGGCAATCTCCGTCCGGCGTCTTTCGCCACCTGATAACTGAATTCCTTTACTCGCTCTGATATGTTGCAAGCCAAATTCATCCAAAAGACTTTCCAATTTTTCATATTGTTGATCTTTCGACATATCTTTTCTGAACTGCATGACAGATAGTATGTTGTCCTGAACACTCATCTGACGAAAAACAGAAGCTTCCTGAGCCAGATAGCCAATCCCTTTTTGGGCACGTTTAAACATGGGTTCGTCAGTGATTTCAACGTCTTCGAGCCACACATGACCAGTCAAAGGCTTTATCAAACCAACCATCATATAGAAAGTTGTGGTTTTTCCGGCACCATTTGGGCCTAATAAACCTACAATCTCTCCCTGACTAACATAAACCGAAACACCTTTTACAACGGTTCGCTGACGATATTTTTTAACAAGGTTTTCAGTTCGGAGAATCATAATCTGAATTTGTGAAATTGAAAAGCAAATTTAATAATAATGAGTTAACGTGCGAATGGTCAATTTATGCGATTTGATGCAAACAAGATTTTTTCCGGATTTATGTGATTAGTTGTATCAAATTCGTTGAGAAGGCAGATGCTATTTCTAAAATCCTATCTGCAGCGAAACAAATACCCCGAAAGGACTCGTATTGGCATTTTCATTATGCGATAATCGCCAAATAGCATCGATTCTTACTATTCTAAAAATATTCTCAATGCCGGCACCGGCTTCGAAATATGGTTTATTAACAAAATGCGATACCTCTGGAAATTTACTATAACCCATATTTGCGTCTGTCATCGAACCAATTAAACCTCTGCCAAATATTACTTCGCGCCATTTTAGTTTTCTAAATAAGGGAACTTTATTGAAAAACAGCCCGTCAAAGTGATGCGTAACATACAAACTGAGGTATTGATCTGAGATAAATTCATAATAATTCGTGAGGTTGAAAGCCTGTTCGTCGAAAATGAAGGTTTCATTGCCTGGATGCAAAACCAATAATGGGTATGGCAATTTTCCGAAAACCTTACCGGCATCAAATATGTATTTTGTCCAGCCAAATCCACCAATATTAAACCAATCAGTCACGCCAAACTGAACGCGATGATATTTATATTCGCTTCCAAAAAGATTTGGAATTCCATACGCATAGTTGAGCGTTAATATAGGAAATGGGCTGCCAAAACTAGTACGATCAAAAGTATTAATGACGACTTTTTCGTGATATGCGTAACGTATCTTAAAGGCGATTTCACTTGTTGTTAGCGATGGATGGGTGATTAAGGTTCCATCGGGTTCGTATGTTTGTAAATTACTTTCACCGACAGGCAGCAAAACACGGTGATCAAATTGAAATTTTGTTGAAAAGCCCGGAACAAATTCATGCTTATAGTAAGCATCCCAGGTTTCGGCCAGATTGAGTTTATCAGTGGGTTGTTTTCTGAAAATTGTCATCAATATATTATCCTGACTGAAGGAATTGAAACTTGAGCTAAGCTGTTCAATATCATACGTATAACTCAATCCCATCGATCGTTCAGGGTTTTTCTTAAAATTGTAGATGCCTCCAAGTTTGTATTTAAATCGGTCATCTTTAGTTCCGTAAGCAATATGACCATAAAACCGGACTTTTTTGCTGAACAAAGTGCTGGTTTGTGCTCCAATACGGAAACGGTTACCTTCCACAGCATTGTAACTGTAAAGCCTGGCAATGGTTCCAAACTCAATTTTTTTCCACGGAACATAACCATATACAACCATATAGATGACATCTGTGTAAGTTCGGTAAAGCGGAACATGTTCAATGGAATCTACCATTTGATAAATCCCTTCTTCCTTTTTACTTAGTTTTTCGTGCCTATTTTCACGCCAAAACTCTTCCGATTTCTCCATGCCACCTTCTTCGAGTTCGATTCCTGAAGGATTTTTATAAAACTGCGGTTCTTTTTTATCATTTAGTACAAACTTAGAATAGGAGGCGAGTCTTTGACCAAAAAAACCCGGTAGCTTCTCTGAATTCTCAATCATGGCGAAGTCACAAATCATATAATCATTGGTGAGCATCCATACTTTTTGCCCAATTAATTCATATTCTTGTCTGATTGACAGGTCGTTAATATAATTTATGTTGGCATCTTTGGCAATATTCATTTCAATTTTGCGAATGGCAAATGTGCTGTCGTGCACCCAAAATTCTCCGGTAAATGTCAATTCCTGTTTACGGCGGGGTTTGAAAGCCATTTTTATGCACCACTGATCGCCAATATATGCACTGTCAATCAAATAATAGTGATAATAGCCTAATCCAAAATTCGAAATTGGGCTTACGAATGGTTTATCAAAAAGCGTGATATAATTGTCATACACATTCACTTCCTGTTTAAATGAACCAATGAGAGTCGCAATACTTGGGTTTTCGATGCCGGAACCGCGCGAGGCGATCATCTTTTCGCTTTGACTATTTGGATTTTTAGATATATATATATCAGATAATGACTCTGTTATGAATACCGGTAAATAAACCTTACCGTTCATCGATGAAGTGTCGATATAATCGAAGATGAAATCAAAAGGCTTGATGAGTTTTCTGTTTTTGAGTTTATCACCAAAATTATTTGCATCGACCTGAATTTTTGTATATAACTCATACTGCCATGCTTCCAGATTATTAACGGTGTTTAATTCCTTGTTGGAGATTATTTTTTTAAAAAGTACCTCCGCAGGATCTTCTCCGGCAATTACTTCAATTTGCTGAAGATTTACAGCTGCAGGAAGTAGGGAAAAATTGATCTCCTGATATCGGTTTAACTTAACAATGTATGTATGAGATAAATATCCAAGCGTTGAAGCTGTGATTGAATCAACTTTCTGACGGGTTTCAAAATAGTATTTTCCTTCGAAGTCACTTGTAGTTCCTATAGTGGTTCCTTTCATCGAAACATTTGCATACGGTATTGGTTCGCCGGTTATAGAATCTTTAACGATACCCCTGATTTTGGTCACCTGTCCAAAGACTGAAACGTAACTTATTATAAGTGTGAATAAAAGAAGTTGAAACTTATTCATTTAACGTCACGATAAAATTTAGAGGAATCCGAAATAAACCTATGAAATCAATCATGACAGTCATCTTGTAAACATAAATTTTCATGTATTTGTAAGCGGTAGTAAAGTAATTATATGGATTCAACATGCTGATTACAAAGCTCTTCCCAAAATTCAAGGGCACGACGTGTATGTGGAATAACGATGGTGCCTCCTACCAGATTTGCAACTCCAAAAATCTCAAGTATTTCTTCGGTACTAACACCCAAATGATAGCATTGTTGCAAATGATAAAAGATGCAATCATCACATTTAAGCACCATTGAAGCCACCAAACCGAGCATTTCTTTCGTTTTGGTTGATAAAATTCCTTCTTGATAAGTTATTGTATCTAAGTTAAATACGCGCTTCATGATTTTATTATTCGGAGCTGCTAATATTTTTTCGTTCATTCGCTCACGGTATGCATTGAACGCCTGTATTTTAGTGTTTTTCATCCCTTATTGAATTTTTATTTATTATCAATAGTCTGTTTATTGAAACACATTGTCAAACTATCATCTTTAGGCCGATTTTACACTAAATAATTCCTTCTTTGATAATATCGTGAAGATGAATTACTCCCAGATATACACCATCATTAATAACCGGTAATTGTGTAATATTAAATTTCCGCATCAATGCAAGTGCATCGATTACCAAACTTTGTTCTTCAATTGATTTTGGATTTATTGTCATGATATCAGCGGCAGTAATGTGATCAAGTTGTGGTTTTTTTTGTAGCATTCTACGTAAGTCGCCATCTGTTATTAAACCAACAAAATTCTTCCCGTCCATTACTGCAGTCGTTCCGAGTCTTTTAGCAGAAATTTCAATAATTACAGAAGTTAAATCGTCTCCCATTTGCACCATGGGCCGTTCATTGCGTTTATATAAATCTTCCACCCTGAGATATAACTGTTTACCAAGTGCACCGCCGGGATGGATTTTAGCAAAATCTTCTGAAGTAAATCCACGGTATTCGAGCAAACTGATTGCCAAGGCATCGCCGAGTGCCAATTGAGCTGTTGTACTAGTTGTGGGAGCAAGATTATTCGGACAGGCTTCTTTTTCAACGCTGGCATCCAAAACAAAGTCGGCCTGATTCGCCAAGTAGGAAGCTTTGTTCCCGACAATTGCGATGAGCACATTACCTCTTGCTTTAATCAGCGGAACCAACACTTTTATTTCGGCTGTTTCACCACTTTTCGAGAGTAAAACAAGTACATCTTCTTTGCGAATTATGCCAATATCACCATGAATCGCATCAGCAGCATGCATAAAAGCAGACGGTGTACCCGTTGAATTTAAGGTCGCAACAATCTTTTGTGCGATGATTGCGCTCTTTCCAATGCCTGAAATGATGACATTTCCCGAAATATTTCCTAAAAGTTCAACAACTTTAACAAAATTGTCATCGATAGAATCTCTTAGTTTTTCGATAGCTAATGCCTCATTCTCAATTACTTGAATGGCTATTTGTTTGATTTCGGTCTCGGTCTTCAAGAATATTTAACAAATTAATGTTGTGTAAAAGAAATAAAATTGTATTATATTTGTATAACTAGTAATGAAAGTTAAATACATGAATCATTACTTTTACGATATAATTATTTTGAGTGCAAATATATGTTAAAAATATCTCTAAGGGGGTTAAATGACCAAAAAGGACGATAAAGGGCTACATGAATTACTGAAGAAAATCTTTGGATTTGACCAGTTTAAAGGAAATCAGGAAGCCATTATTAATAATATACTGGACGGCAACGACTCTTTTGTTGTGATGCCTACCGGTGGCGGGAAGTCGCTGTGTTATCAGCTTCCTGCATTAATGAATGAGGGATGTGCCATCATTGTTTCTCCTCTCATCGCATTGATGAAGAATCAGGTGGATGCTATTCGGAATTTCGGTACCGAAGTAGGCATAGCTCATGTGATGAATTCTTCATTATCAAAAGCAGAGATTACACAGGTTCGGCAGGATTTGATTTCGGGTAAAACGAAGTTGCTCTACGTTGCGCCGGAATCACTCACAAAAGATGAGAATGTTGACTTTTTGAAATCGTTACCAATCTCATTGTATGCAATTGACGAAGCGCATTGTATTTCAGAATGGGGACACGATTTCAGGCCGGAATACCGCCGGCTTCGCCCAATTATCAATGCGATCGGTAAAAAAGTACCCATTATTGCACTTACAGCAACTGCCACAGTGAAGGTGCAGCAGGATATTATAAAGAACCTTGAAATACAAGATGCTGCAGTTTTTAAATCCTCTTTTGACCGGCCAAATCTTTATTATGAAATAAGGCCAAAAACAAAAGATGTTATTAAAGACATCATCAAATATATTAAGAATAATCCAGGAAAATCGGGGATTGTATATTGCCTCAGCCGCAAAAAGGTTGAAGAAATTGCTGAGTCACTGGTAGTTAATGGCATTAGAGCATTGCCCTACCATGCCGGCTTGGATAGCAATACACGTCGACAAAATCAAGATGATTTCCTGATGGAGGAAGTGGAAGTGATTGTTGCAACCATCGCCTTTGGAATGGGAATCGATAAACCGGATATCCGTTATGTGATTCATCACGATATTCCAAAAAGTCTGGAAGGTTATTATCAGGAAACTGGCCGGGCCGGAAGAGATGATGGCGAGGGAAATTGCATCAACTTCTACAATTATGAAGATATTCAGAAACTGGAGAAGTTTATGAAAGATAAGGGTGTGGCAGAACAAGAAATTGCAAAAGAGCTTTTGAATGAGACAGTTACCTATGCCGAATCATCAGTGTGCAGACATAAACTTTTGTTGCACTATTTCGGCGAGTCTTACGAAAAAGAAAACTGTGGCGCTTGCGACAATTGCCTTAATCCAAAAGTAAAATTTGATGGTCAGGAAGACGTTAAACTTGTTATTGAAGCCATCATTGGTTTGAAACAACAATTCAAATCGAAACATATCAGCGAATTACTTTCAGGAAAGAAAACCGGTGATATAAAAGCCTCAAAACACGATAGCAACGAATTTTTTGGTGCTGGCGAAGACCAGGATGAACGCTATTGGAATGCGGTGATCCGTCAGGCTCTGATTCACAAGCTGATTACAAAAGACATCGAAAATTATGGTATTTTGAAGGTTAGCAAAGAAGGTAAAGATTACCTGAAGAAACCTTATACAATTATGCTTGCTAAGGATCATGATTACGAAAATCCTGATGATGAAGACTTTGAAGCTGCAAAAAATACAGGTCCAAAAGGAAGTGGGACCGACGCTGCACTTTTCGCTATGCTAAAGGATCTCCGTAAAGCCATATCGAAAAAAGAAAATTTGCCTCCTTTTGTTATATTTCAGGATCCTTCACTTGAGGATATGGCTATTCAATATCCTGTTACCAATGATGAACTTACACAGATTGTTGGAGTGGGCACTGGCAAGGCGGTTAAATATGGCGAACCTTTTTTAAAACTCATCAAGCAATATGTTGAAGACAATGAAATCATTAGACCAAACGATATGGTGGTGAAATCCGTAGTTAATAAATCAGGATTGAAAGTTTATATTATTCAAAGTATTGATCGAAAACTCCCACTTGAAGATATTGCCCATACCAAAAACCTGAACCTTGATGAATTATTAATCGAAGTTGAAAGTATCGTATCAAGCGGAACGCGCATCGATTTAAGCTATTATATCGAGGAATATGTTGATGAATACCATCAGGAAGATATTTATGAATACTTCAGGGAAGCAGAATCAGATTCGATTGAAGATGCACTTGCCGCACTTGGCGAATCGGAATATACCGAGGAAGAAATCAGGTTGATGCGCATCAAGTTCATGTCAGAAATAGGAAACTAACAATGAGAAGAACGGTTTTTGCTGTACTCATAATTTTGGCGGTCTCATTTTTTATCAATTGCAAACCCAAAGTTCAACTAAAGTTCGATAAACCTGATTTATTATTAACTGAAAATCAGATGAGTAGATTATTGATGGATGCACAATTAGTTGAAGGGGCTTTGATAACAAACAAGACAAAAAACAAGGCTTCCAAACAATTGAAAACCGAGTATTACGAAAAGATATTCGAAGAACATGGAGTTACCGAGGAAATTTTCAAAGAAAACGTCTCCTATTATAACCAGTTTCCGGAGACTATGGAGAAGATTTATGACGAAGTACTGGCTGGCTTAAGTAAGCGTCAAACGCTTAACCTTTCGAATGACGATGAATAAATATTCTTTTGGTTAATAGTTAGAAAGTAAATAGGTTTAATTGACAAAAATGGCAATCCTATCTTCTTGATTACCACCTATTTCGAGTGTATAACGAAAATCAAGGCGATTAGCATTGATAAATGTTCCATTTCCAATCACAAACCAGTTTTGACCAATCTGCTGATAATTTAGTACAATAGAATTTCCGGCAACCAAGCCAACTGCAACGTCACCGGAGCCTGCAAAATTACTCAGTATAACCAAGGTTGTGTTTGATGTACTACGTTCGATTGTAACTTCATAGTTGATTTTCGTGGCGTTATCTGAAACATTCCAGGTTCCTAAAAATTTGTCAATCGGATCCACCCCATCAGGTGGTATATTCGAATCTGGGGCGCAAGCTGAAAATCCAATCACCATGAGAAAAATCGAAAATCCAAGTAATATTTTCATAGACAAATTGATTATTCAATAATTATCTTTCTGGTTATTAGTCGTTTGTCTTGTAATATTTGAACAAAATAGATACCGGCAGAAAGCGAGCTGATATTGATTTTTTCATTAACAGTTGTCTGTGAAATGACATTCAACTCTTTTTGAATCAGTAAACTGCCATAAATATCAACTATTCTGACTAACAATGGATCGGATTGATCCGTTTTATAATTCAAAATCAAAAAATCATTGGCAGGATTAGGAGATAAAACTATGTTTTGAAGAGGATTGTTTGATTCCACCAAGCCAACAAGTGTTCCGCCTGCATTTACAACGGCGTTTGTAATATTTTCTGCAGTCGGCTCCCAAACAGCCTGTTCAACAATTTGATGATCCGGAGTAATTACAATTACAGTCGGATAAGCATAGATCTGGTACAATTCATAAACTGCATTTCCACCACCTTCGAGACCACTGGCTGAAGGCAAAGTAATGTTAAAAATTGAATCAAAAACCCTCACGCCGGCATTATCATTATTAAAGTTGATCGCCAGAAAGAAAACATCACCTGTATTTGAGCCAAAATTTTGGTAGGCAACTTCAAAATCATGTGCAAAAGTCTGACAAGGGCCGCAAGAAGTGGAGAAAAAATCAAGGACGACAATTTTCCCTGCATTGAGCCTTGGGAAAATGGAAATAGTATCACCCAAAGTCGTTTTCACACTAAAATTAATTGCCTCAGTTAAAGGAGTTTGGGCAAAAGAATTGAACCAAAGCACCATTAAAATGGTAAAAAGCATCCAAAGTCTTTTCATAAAAAGCATTTATTTAGAGCACAAATATACTCAAACTATATATGCATCGGCCAATGATAATAACGGCAGATCGGCTTTGCTCCTTGATAAATAATCGTTTGTTCATTTGGAATTTTTCTGCATTCTCACAGATAGAATCTCAATATGGAAAAGTATTAAGCGGTCTAAATTTACTTATTAATTTGGTGATTTTGGAGAAGCTTCTCCAAAATCACCAAAATGATTACCATTGATTTCGCGAAATAGGCAAAGGAGAGGGAAATGTATTATTTTTATACTATTGATAATCAGTATTATAAATATTAATTGTGTTATGGAATATTCTTTGGCACAATTTTAGGTAAGCGTATTTTAAAATAAAGACAAATGTTTGGGATAAAATTCACATCAGAAGTAAAACAACCTAAGTACCACAAGTATTTTAAATGCGACAGATGTGGATACATTTCAATCGTAAAGAATTCATACTGTCCAATCTGTTCAAAAGATGGATTAAAGGTGAAAATGAAATAAATCGATTAGCTATGGAAATGAATGAAATTTTAACAATGCAAATCAATGAAGTTTACAACTCTTCAGAATTACTTGAATTTGGCCTTGTAGAAAAAGAAGTAAAAGAACTTCCAGCCAGGGTATTTATTAACGGAACCAAAGTGTATTTTTTCGAACCTATAAACAACAATGACCTGCGCCTCTATTCAATAATCAATAAGCGCTCTTTCTTCCTTTAATCAGAAAACCGACGCCCTTGTCGGGCAAACAAGCAAACCCTCCCTAAAACCCGCTCCGAAGCCCTTCGGAGTGGGTTTTTTAATATTTACTGTTTTAACGTTTCATTCAAAGAAAAAAGGTCGTTCATCTTACGATAAACGACCTTTTTGTGATTGTTAAGTTCTTGATTTATTACAAGATATAACGAACACCTAATTGCATCTGCCATTTCGAACGTGTCGAGAAGTCGTCAACATAAGAGGATTTTAAGTTTGAATCGAAGTGATAATATGGAATATTGTTTTTGTCAACACCTGCTACACTAATTGGGTTCGTGGTGCGAGCCAACTGACGAACGCCCCAGTTTGAGTTAATCAAATTACCCAAATTCATGATATCCAACGAAACCTGAATGGTGTTTTTTCTGTCTTTTACCTTGAAATTGAAATCCTGCATAAAACGGAAGTCGATTTGGGAGAACCAAGGTAGTGTAACACCATTACGTTCAGCGTAATTGCCTTTTCTGGTTTTCAAATATGGATCTTGTTCAATAAACGTACTTAAAGCTGTCCATTGTGCAGCAGCGTCAGCAGCGATAGAACCATTACCTTCACCATCAACACTTCCGAAGTTAATTTCAGAAGCACTTGCCGGAACATACAATAAATCATTGTTCACAATAGCATCGCGGTTAAGGTCGCCTGCATACGTGTATGAATAGCGATTTCCTTGTCCCATTTCGATGAACATGCCAACGGTTGAAGCCATCGATTTATACTCTTTGGCATACATCCAGCTTGAGATGAAACGATGTTTCAAGCCATAACGTGACCAGGAAACAGAAGGAGTATTTGGATTCCCTACAACTGGATTACGCTGGAATGCATCGGCCGCAATTTCTGCAGGGATTGAAGTGTAATCTTTCGATTGCTGATAGGTGTATGCGAGATCACCTCTCAATCCAAATCCCCATGTTTTGACTACTTTTCCAGTTAAACTTAATTGATGACCTTCTTTTACGTTGTCCATCACGATATATCCTGCATCGAGGAAAGCGATTGAATTTGGAGAGGATGAATAGATATTTGTTTCATCGAAACCACCGAAAATAGGACGATCATCGGCTCCACTTAAATTTTGTGAAGGTGCTTTCATATTGTAGTTACGATGGACGATTGCATTGATGTCTTTGCCGTAGATTGCTTCAAAAGTTCCCAACCAGCCTTCGTTAAAAGCCCAGTCAACAGCTAAATCTGTTTTCCAAACCTGAGGGAATTTGAAGTTTTCGGTTGTTGAATTTACCTGGAATGTGTATCCTGGGAATATGCCCGGATTTGAAGCCTGGTTGCCTAACCAAACAAATGGGATACGACCGGTGAAGATTCCGGTACCACCCCGCAAACGAAGGCTGTTGTCGCCATTCACATCATAATTAAATCCAACACGGGGCGACCACATCAAACGTGATTTTGGCCAAACTGCAGGATCGAGTTTTGTTGGGGTTCCGTCTTTATCAACCCAACCGTCGAAGTTTGCAGCTTCTTCTGAGGCGGCAGTAACCGCTAAGTCGTTAAGATAGATTGGTACATCAACGCGTAATCCGAAAGTAACTTTCAGTTTTTCGTTAACCTGAAATTCATCCTGACCGTAAATACCTA
>CANNKD010000053.1 GCA_947505205.1 Bacteroidota bacterium
TACTTTACACAAGCGGATCAACCGGAAAACCAAAAGGTTTGGTGCATACAATTGGCGGTTATATGGTTTACACAGCTTATACTTTTCGCAATGTGTTTCAATACGGAGACGGTGATGTCTATTTTTGTTCGGCTGATATCGGATGGATCACCGGCCACTCCTATCTTGTTTATGGTCCGTTACTTACAGGAGCCACAACGCTCATGTTCGAGGGTATTCCCACCTTTCCTGATGCAGGCAGATTTTGGGAAATAGTGGACAAACACAAGGTAAATCAGTTTTACACGGCTCCAACAGCCCTTCGATCTTTGATGGCATTGGGTATGGAATGGCTAAACGGGAAAAGTCTAAGTTCATTGAAAGTGCTTGGTACTGTGGGAGAACCCATCAACGAGGAAGCTTGGCACTGGTATCATAACCATATCGGGAAAAACCGTTGTCCGATCGTTGACACATGGTGGCAAACTGAAACCGGCGGTATCATGATCAGTCCGTTGGCCGGAATTATTCCAACAAAGCCATCGTATGCAACGCTTCCATTCATGGGCATACGTCCTGCCATTGTTGATCAGGAAGGAAAAGAGTTGATGGGAAACAGTGTGGAAGGAAACCTCTGTATTGCCTATCCATGGCCCGGAATGGCACGCACAATCTGGGGCGACCATGAACGTTTCCGATTAACTTACTTCAGCACTTTCCCAAACCTTTATTTCACCGGAGATGGCGTGAAAAGAGATGAAGACGGTTATTACCGAATCCTTGGCCGTGTTGATGATGTCATCAATGTTTCGGGTCACCGCATGGGAACAGCCGAAATTGAAAATGCACTCAATGAACATCCATTGGTGAACGAATCTGCTGTGGTTGGATTTCCACATTCCATTAAAGGACAAGGTATTTATGCTTTTGTGGTTTGCACAGAATTCAGCTCGGGTGGCGAAGATGGCGTTAGAAATTCGTTGATGGTTGGTGTTGCCCGAAGCATCGGATCCTTTGCCAGACCTGATAAAATACTGTTTGTGAGAGGATTACCAAAAACAAGATCAGGTAAAATTATGCGTCGTATTCTCCGTAAAATTGCTGAAGGACAATATACCGATTTTGGTGATACCTCTACCCTACTCGATCCTGAAATCGTAAATGAAATTGTTGAAAAAGCCAAAAACCTTGCTTAGTTTCCAAAGTTTCGTGTTCCAAATTCATTTATAAGTGGTCACACTGACTGACTTCTTTATCTTTGCGAAATGAAATTTTCCATTATAATTTTATTTATATTACTGTTTAACAGTACTTTATATACTCAAACAACCGAAGGATATTCGCTTCGGCAATTGACTTTCAGTCCATATTTTGAAAGCAATCCCCAATGGTCATCCGATGGAAAATCAATTTACTTTGATTCGAAAAATGAAAATACAATACAAATCTATAAACTCAATACAGATAGTCTGATGATCGAACAGCTTACTTTCGACAGCATTGAGAAAAGTTTCTGTATGATAAATCCGGCAAACAAGCAAATGGTTATAAACGATGATCAAAATCTCGTATTATTGACCTTTGATATTGGTCAAAATAATTACAAAAAGCTGATTAAAAGGGATATACAATCAAAAGAAGTGCAATTTAATCCAACAGGAAATCTGGCTGCAATGATTGGCAAATCAGATGTTGATAAGTATTGGCGCATATTTACATACGATTTTAAATACACCAATCTGAATACTTTTATGGATCCAATTTCTGATTGTAGCTTTCCCAGATGGTCGCCAAAAGGTGAGTCTATCAGTTATACTGTCGGGATTTCAAAAGATAATACCAAACAATACATTCAGATAATTCAATGGTATGGAAAAGAAATGCAACAAATTACCGATTCAATCCTCCATGTAAGAGATGCCTGCTGGTCGTCACATTTTGGTAAAATTGCTTTCATTGGAGAAACTTCTGACAGCAGCTATTTATTTGTAAGTCAAAAAGATGGAACAAAACGAGAAACCATTTATCGCGATACAAGACCATTAAAAACTCCTTCTTGGTCGCCCGACAGGCAAAGCATCATCTTCACAATTGAAGAAACCAGCAAGCAGCAGCATATTTATCAAATCGTGTTTGACTAAGACGAAGCTCTGTTTTTGTATCTTTGCCGCCGTTGATTATGAAAGACAATATTCAAATAAAAAATAAGCGTGCCCGCCACGAATACTTCCTCGAAGATTTCATGACGGCTGGATTGGTATTAACCGGAACTGAGATAAAATCAATCCGCGAAGGCAAAGCTACCATCACGGATGCATACTGCGCTTTTGAGAACAATGAATTGTATGTCAAGGAGATGCACATTGCTGAATACACTTATGGAAGCTATAACAATCATGGTTCGAAACGCGATCGTAAGTTATTACTTCAATACCGTGAGTTGAAAAAATTACAAACTAAGACAAAGGAAAAAGGCTTCACGCTCATACCTACAATGCTGTTTATCAATGATAAAGGATTAGCAAAACTTGAAATTGCCCTTGCCAAAGGGAAACACTTTTATGACAAACGGGAAACATTAAAGGAAAAAGATAACCAAAGGGAAATTGACAGACTTAAACTTCGTTAACATTATGAATATTAAATTATTGACTATTATCATCGTGCTCTTTACGAGTACTTTACATGCCCAGGAAGTAAAATGGTTAAGTTTCGATGATGCCTCAGTCGAGATGCAACAAAAACCAAAAAAAATTATCATCGATGTTTACACCGATTGGTGCAGCTGGTGCAAGAAAATGGATCAAACAACCTTTGCAGATCCTGTGATTGCCGCCTATATGGATAAATTCTATTATTCAGTAAAATTTAATGCCGAAAGTGATGATTCACTGGTATTTAAAGGCAGAACATTTAAAAATCCAAATCCTACTGATGCACGAAGCGTTCACCAGTTTGCCAAAGCTGTTTTGCAGGGAAAATTATCTTATCCTTCGTATGTTCTCATGGACGAAAATTTCAATATTGTTCAAGTCATTGTCGGTTATAAATCGCCTGAACAGCTGGAACCTGTATTGCATTATTTCCAAACAGAAAGTTACAAAACCACAAAATGGCCCGACTACGAAGCGTCTTTCAAAGGAAGTTTTAAATGATACGTATCGACAAAACATGTATTTAAAATGCATAATTATTATTTTTGCGCTTTAAATACATCTGTAGTTTAGGCATAAATATTCAACAATATACTGATTTTCAATTATATATATTGAAATTCACTCAAATGAAAAGAATACAATAATGAAATATCTCAACACTGTTATCACCGGAACCGGAAGTTATATACCATCCAGAATTATAGAAAACAGCCGTTTTGCCAAACAGGTTTTCTTTGAAAAGGATCAAAGTGTAATCGATAGTCCGGGCGAAGAAGTTACACGCAAATTTCGTGATATAACCGGAATATATGAACGCCGTTGGATTACCAAAGACCTAAACAATTCAGATATTGCCGCAATAGCAGGAAAAGCAGCCATCGATGATGCCGGTATCGATCCCGAAACGATAGATCAAATCATTTTAGCGCATAACTTTGGTGATGTGATCAAAGGAAGCATTCAAACAGACATTGTGCCAAGTATCGCATCACGGGTGAAGCATCTACTTGGCATTCAAAACATTAGCTGCACCCCTTATGATATTACATTCGGTTGTCCAGGTTGGATTCAAGGCATGATTCAGGCCGATGCATTTATCCGCTCAGGATTGGCAAAGCGATGCCTGGTGATTGGATCTGAGACTCTTTCAAGAGTGGTTGATCCTTATGATCGTGATACTATGATTTTTTCTGACGGAGCTGGCGCTGTTATTGTTGAAGGAGTTGAATCAGATGAAAAATCCGGCATTCTCGCCTCGTCCAGCGCCTCACATACCAACGAAGAAGCTGGTTATCTGTATCTTGG
Organism: Bacteroidota bacterium; assembly: GCA_947505205.1. GTDB lineage: Bacteria > Bacteroidota > Bacteroidia > Bacteroidales > F082 > CAJBPB01. Next base: position 3,942 of record CANNKD010000053.1, read on the forward strand.
AAAATCGAATTCACCTGAAATGGATCCAGATATACGCTATATAAAAATGAACGGTCGAAAGATTTACGAATATTCTCTTTCACAAGTTCCAACTGCCATGAAAGTTGCATTAGATAAATCTGGCATTTCAATCGACGAAGTGAAAAAGGTAATTATTCACCAGGCAAATGAAAAAATGGACGAAGCAATTGTTCAGCGTTTCTTCCGCCTTTACAAGAAGCAAATTGATACCGCTTCAGTTATGCCGATGAACATTCAAACACTTGGTAATAGCTCGGTAGCGACAGTTCCAACCTTGTACGATATGATATTAAAAGACCAGATCGAAAGCCATAAAATTCACAAAAATGATATTCTCATTTTTGCATCCGTAGGAGCTGGCATGAATATCAACGCTTTCGTTTACCGTCAATAATTTATTTTTGCATTTACCTCTCATTTGCGCAATAAAATCAGCTTAGCTGCATTATTCTTTCGGAATTAATACCTGATGAAATGAAAGTTTTGGTTATTGGAGCAAGTACAAATCCGAATCGCTTTGCATTTAGTTGCATGCATAATTTACTCCAACATGGTCACGAAGTTGTTGCAATTGGAAAAAGAACGGGTGTTGTTGATAACACTATTATCGAAACTGAATTGATTCATTATTCTAATATCCATACGGTTACGATATATATCGGGAAAGAAAACCAAGCAATGTACGATGAATATCTTCTAAAACTACACCCAAACCGAGTAATTTTCAACCCTGGTACACATAATGCGGAATTAGCCTTAAAACTTAAAGCTGATGGCATTGAGGTTGTTCACGATTGCACTTTGGTAATGCTCGACAATCAAACATTCTAAGCAAAATGGTCTTGATTTTTTTCTACTTTTGCATATCTCAAACGGAATAATGAAATCAAAGAAAATAATGGGTAAAAATCCATCATCCACACAAGTAAGTTTTCAATTTATAATTGTGTTAATGTGTATTTTTTTATTCATAAATCAAATGATCGCTCAGCCTGACTGTACCATCAGCTCTGATTTAAGTATGCCTATTTGTAAAGGTGTTTGGCTCAAGCTCAGTGTACCTGAAAACAGCAACAACACCTATCTTTGGGAACCCGGTGGCGAAATATCTTCTGAATTATTGATCAAATCGAGTATTACTACCCAATATACCGTAACAGTTACGAACACCATCACGCACGAATTTTGTACAAGTTTACCATTTATGGTTGAGATAAGACCTTCATTCACAGTAGTTTTCGAGCAAATACAACTTACTTGCAGCAATGTTGACAATGACAATGGAAACACTGCCATGGTGCAGGCGACCGCTTCGGATGATATTGGTCCGTTCATTTATCATTGGGACGTTCGACCCATTCAGATTGCACCTGATAATCCGTCATTGGCGATTGGTTTGAGAGCAAATAAATGGTATTTTATTGAAACAGAGAACGGTTATGGATGCACCCAACTTGATTCAACCCGCACGAAATCATTCACAAATCCAAATATTGAGATTATCTCAGACCGCGATACTGCCTATATCCAAAACCCCTATATTAATTTTTCGTTCAACAATCTTTCGATAGATTCCATTGCGGTCACAAACTTTTTCTGGGATTTTGGTGATGAAAGCCCAACCTCTGAATTGCCAACACCGCAACATCAGTACAATGAAGAAGGAACGTACAATGTTTTGCTTACCGTAAACAACCCGCAAGGCTGTGATACAGTTTATACAAAAGAAGTAAAAGTATTGCCGGTTAAACTCATGATACCCAATGTTATCACACCAAATGGCGATCACATCAACGACTTTTTTATCATCACGGAAGATCCTGGAGGAACTGATATTCCGACATTAAAATCTGCCGAATGGGAAAATTTTAAACCACTTTCGATCTATTATAAGAAAACAAATCTTGTCATTTTCAACCGTCAGGGACGCATTGTGTTTGAATCGAGTGACTACCAAAATAATTGGGATGGAGGAAACCTGAAAGATGGCGTTTACTTCTATGTTCTTCAATGTGAAGGATTTAAAAGCAATGAAGTCTATCGCGGATCGATTACCATCTTCGGAAAATCCAATTAATTTTTGAACACCAATTATTTTCCAGTATATTTGCAGCATGAAAATTAAAGGCACAATTTCCATCAATTTATCAACGTTTTGGATTTCAATTGGTTTAGTAGTTTTGTCAATAATTCTTGTAAATTGCTCAAATTCAAGCAATTCGACTTCATCGGATTTGGTTAAAAACCCAAAGTCGGCAAACGGAGATTTAAACGAAAAAATGCCTGCTATTACCTTTTCAAAAACAATACATGATTTCGGACAACTCATTCAAGGAGAGAAAGTTAGCTGTGTTTTTAAATTCACCAACACTGGAAAAGCAGATCTCATTCTTGTAAAAGTAAGCACCAGTTGTGGTTGCACAGCAAGTAGCTACAGCCATGATCCCATTAAACCCGGAGAAGAAGGGAAAATCGAAATCACTTTTGATAGCAACAATAAAAAAGGAATTCAAAATAAGACAATTACGGTATTGACAAACACAAAACCTCAATCGACCGTACTTCAAATTAAAGCACAAGTATCAACACCAGAAACAAATTAAATTAATGATTATGAATATGTTAAGTATTTTATTAATGGCTCCTCCAGCCGGAGATGGCCAACAAGGCAGCAGCCTCATGTCGTTTTTGCCTCTTTTATTAATTATGGTAGTTTTTTTCTTTTTCTTTATCCGTCCACAGATGAAGAAAGCAAAAGATCAAAAGATATTCCGCGAAGCACTCAAAAAAGGAGATCGCGTTATTACCATTGGCGGCGTTCATGCCAAAGTTTATGAAGTGAAAGACGCCACACTCATCGTTGAAATCTCTGACGGCGTCAGAATTGAAATCGAAAAAAGCGCTGTCAGCAACGACGGCACACAAATCGGACAGAAATAAGTTAAAAAGCCGGCTTTCAGCCGGCTTTTTTTTACAGCTTTTTCAATTTCACAAAACACATTTGTTAGCTTTGTCATTTAAAAAATATTTCGATGTATTTTAGCAACTGATATGGAAAAAGAAAACAGCGAAACAGGAAAAATAATTAACCGGAAACGACGGTTTCTCACCTTTTTTATTTTTATTATCATTTCCTCATTTTTTTGGCTAATTATTAAGTTATCAAACGATTATACTGTTACTTTTCGTTATTCGATAACAATTGTGGATGTTCCGGTGGATAAATGGCTTATCGAAAACAACAAAACAGAATTACGAACCATTGTCACCACAACAGGATTTAACTTACTGAAAAACAATTATTTAAAAACTAACAAAAGAAATTTAAACGTTTCTTTACTAACTGTACCTTACCGGAAACTGAATAAAAATAATTACTATATCTCAACACAAAATATTATCGATCAGATCGCAAATAATCTTAGTGTTGAGGAAGCTGCCATCAGTCTTGATGAAACTGATATCCGCTTTACACTTGAAGGTCAGCTATCCGTAGATGTTCCTGTGATTGTCAGGATTAAAATCAACTATAAAAAACAATATAACCAATATGGGAAGATCCATGTGGAACCCGATTTTGTAAAAATTTACGGATCTGAAACTGTTTTGGATACAATAAAAGCCGTTTATACTGAAGAAATAAATTTGACTGAAGTGAGCAGCAACTTTACAGAGCAGGTGAAATTAGACATGAATCCGACTTTGATAAACTCTGATACGCAGTATGTTGGCGTTGAGATTGATGTTGAAAAATTCACTGAAAGCTCGATCGATATTCCGATTATCAAATCGCAAAACTCAAACATCAAACTATTTCCCGAATCGACGAAAGTGTATTATTTGGTTGCATTGAAAGATTTTGACCAGATAAACTCAAATAGTTTTACAATCATGGCTGACACGACAGGAATATCCTTTCAATCGCGTTTTCTTCCATTATTACCTATCAATTCGCCTCCAAACTCTAAAATCATCCGGCTTGACCCAAAACAAGTCGAATATCTGATTGTAAAATAGCTCGTGAGATGAAAAAGATCGGGATAACCGGCAATATTGGAAGCGGTAAAACACTGGTTTGCAGCATATTTGAAGCATTACAGATTCCGGTATTTTATGCCGATAAGGAAGCAAAAAAGATATATTCAACTCCTGAAATATACAAGCAAATGGTTTCAAGATTCGGGAAAAGTGTTTACAATTCCGATAAAACCATTAAATCGGCTGTGCTGGCGAAAAAACTATTCAACAATAATGATCACCTGCATTTCGTGAATGAGATCATTCATCCTGCCGTACATCACTATTTTGACGAATGGCTAAAGAGCTTTGAATCAAAGCCATATATTCTATACGAAGCAGCCATACTTATTGAAACCGGTTATTATAAAGACTTTGATGCAATTGTTTTAGTTACAGCACCGGAAAACACACGTATTGAGCGGATTCTGGAAAGGGACAAAACTTCATTGAAAGATGTTTATAGCCGAATATCGCGTCAGATGAATGAGGAGAAAAAAATGGAATTTGCCGATTTTATCATTCAAAATGACGGCAAAAAGATGCTAATACCACAAGTCATGAACATCCATCGATTACTGACCAATACTTCTTCGTGATTTGGTTATCCTATTTGCCAGTTGAGATGATGCATTCAGATCAGAAAAATAAAGCTATTATAAATCAACGATTTAGTGAGTATAAATAAGTGAAGTATTTCGATAACCACTTACTTCCTTGTACCAATTTGTGAACAAAGAGCCATTTGATTCTGCCCAGGCACCAAATTTTAGATGACCAAGAACGATTTCATTTTTCTCAACCACATAACTAAATTTCTCTGGAACATCAATAGCCCATGGCAAATTACCCGCCGATTGATAGTATTTCCCAGTAGCTGGATTCGATGCATCAAACCAAGTACCTAATAATGTAAGATCAGCCTTTGTTGTTGGCAAATCACCGGGCAAATGCACTTCACGTCCACGTTCTTTATTAATAATCATAAATGGATTAAATGGAGCTCTTTGTGTATTTTGAAATAAAACAGGAATTGCTAACTTCACATAAACCTGATAAGAAACAGGTTCAACCCAAGGTGCTGATAGACTTGTATTTATCCCAAATCCTGTAGTAGGAACCGACATTCGGCTAAAAGAATTATCAAACAGAATGATTACGGCTTTATCTTGTCCGGCTTCGGTTCCGTTAGCGCTTAGTGTAATATAATTCTCCGTTAAACTTGTTCCGGTAACAGAAGCAATGGATGCCGAAGTGGTGCCCGGGATTTCTATTCCAAAACCATTCACAAGACTTGCTCCAATAGCACGAACGGAATAATCGAAATAGAATTCAACCAGTTTATTACTTGCATTCAAAACCTGCTTTACACGATAATCCATTACAAGATCATTGAAATCATAATCCCCTTTACCAGGCCATAAATCTTCAAAGGCCAGGGTAGCAAATTGTGTAGCATTTGGATAATAAACATTAAATGCCCGCGTGGCATCATTTGGATATTCATCTAAAGAATTATCAACCCCATCACCATCACTGTCTGTCACAGGTCCGGTAACGATAACATTATCATAATCAATGGCTCCACCGTAAATATGACTCCACAATAAAATCTGAGCTGAAACGGTACCGGCTGGCATTGAGGCTGCTATGGTTTTCGTAAGCCAAACATTGTTTGTGTTATTTACTTGAATACTATAATAACCCAGTGCTTGTCCGGCTGCATTTCTGGGAATCAGAAATAACCATGAAATATTACTTGTGTTTCCATTTGAACGAATATTAGAGGTAAATGTGATTAAATCTCCCGGATGAGCTGGAACCAATTGAGCCACACCACCATAACGTGCCGGACTTGGAGTAATTCGAAGCATTTTTTCAGTTCCTTGTGTGTGCTGTTTAGCAAAATTTGGCCCCAACGTACTTGTGATATACCATTTTCCATCTGTAACCATGGGTGATGAGTAATCGGAAATATTTCCAAAACTATTTACTGAAAAATCACCATTTTGAACAAGATTTACAATGGTTTGACCATTTTTAAGGTTCAACCCAAAAATCTCTGTTTCCAGTTTATTTTCACTTTTGAACCCAGTAATTTGTGCCGGTTCAATAAAACCAATAGGTTCGTTAAAATCAATCACTATGCCACCTTCTTTTTGGTTTTGGTTTTGTGTGATGGGAACCAATTGGCTACCTGCAAGCGTTTCAACGTAAATTTGTGCCAATGCTGTTGGAACTTTTACACGGACTGCTGACTTCCCATCTTCAAGAACTGCAGTGGAACTCAGCAGTTCGCCTCCATTTTCAGGAAGGTCGGTATAAACATCTACACGACTTCTTAAAACTGAGAAATCGACAGATGTCGGTAAAATAACAGTCAAATCCTTTTCCATAGTTGATTTAAAAAGAAAACCATCAGGTATTTTCAATTTATCAATACTTGATTGAGGAGTGGTTGACTCGCCCTTGTTACACGCAAACGCGAATGTCAAAACGATCAGTGAAATGATTAAAATATTATTTATTTTCATAATATTCATTGTTTAATTTCACAGTCTATTGTGCAATCATCATGCCATTATCAAATTATAAATTAATTAATTGAAATACAATATTTTAAAAAATATTAGAAAATACTGTAAATTCCAATTATTGGATTTTTTTTCAAAACCAGACATTAGACGGCAAACCTTTGACTTTGTGATATACGATAATTATTGGCAAAAGTTTTCTAATAATCGATTTAATTTACGAATGCCTCAGCCAATAACTGGATTGGGTGTTTTGCAAAACGATTTGTTCCATCATGAATCTGATGCCGGCATGAAGTTCCTGAAGCAGCAATAATCGTTGTTACATCTGAATTCCGAACGGCGGGAAACAAAACCAATTCGCCTATTTTCATGGAAATAGTGTAATGTTCTTTTTCAAATCCAAATGATCCGGCCATTCCACAGCAACCTGACGGAATTTCTTTACAAACCCAGCCATTCGGAATGGATAGAATTTTCAACGCTTCAGCAGATGAAGCAATTGATTTTTGCTGACAATGGCCATGATATAGAATCTCTTTCGTTTCAATTGTGAATTGTTCCGACTTGATATTGCCAGCTTCAAACTCCCGCCAAATAAACTCCTCAATGGTTAAAGTATTGTTAGATAATAATTTAGCTTTTTCGATTAAATATTCATCTACCAAATCCGGATATTCGTCCCGAAAAGTCAAAATGGCAGAAGGTTCGATGCCAACCAAGGGCGTTTCATTTGAAATAATTTCACTTAATATTTGTACATTTTTATTGGCAATTACTTTAGCTTTCCTGACAAATCCTTTACTCAAATAAGTTCTTCCACTTTCAAAATGTTCCGGAATTACAACTTCGTAACCTAATTTTGTGAGCAACTGAGTCGCGCTTATTCCAATTTCAGTGTCATTGAAACGCGTAAATTCATCGTTAAAAAGATAAACTCTTCCTTTACTTTGGTTGGTTTTTGCAGAAGGGTTAACGGTTTTAAACCAGTTATCAAGTGTTGATTTATAGAGTGTTGGCAGTTTACGGTGGGTAGAAAAGCCAATCATTTTCTTCAAAATAAAACCAAAATATTTATTCGTCATGAAGAAATTTGTCAACGCAGGAAAATAGCTTCCGATTTGATTTATTTTCGAGATGTTTGCAATTAATCTGGACCGAAATGGAGATCCATTTGCATCATAAAAATGTTGTAAAAACTCTGCTTTTAATTTAGCAACATCAACGCTGCTCGGGCATTCAGATTTACACGCTTTACACGACAGGCACAAATCCATAATCTCATATATCTCTTTGTGATCGAATGGATTCGATTTTGTAGAATTAGTTAAAAATTCTCTCAACACATTTGCTCTTGCACGGGTTGTGTTACGTTCATTTCGAGTGGCCATATACGATGGACACATAGTTCCACCAGTAATTTCCGTTTTCCGGCAATCTGCAGAACCATTGCATTTCTCGGCTGCCCGAAGCACTCCCTGATCATTCGAAAAATTGAAATACGAATTAATTTCTGGTATAATCTTTCCGGGCACATAACGCAACGAAGAATTCATTTTTGGAGTATCTACAATCTTGTTCGGATTGAAAACACCATTTGGATCCCAGATTAACTTTATCTCCTTCAATAACTGATAGTTATGATTACCAATCATCAATGGGATAAACTCACCACGCAATCTACCATCGCCATGCTCACCACTCAAAGAGCCTTTATATTTCTTAACTAATTTCGCTGTCTCGAGCGCGATTTTATAAAAAAGCTCAACATCAGCAGGATCTTTCAAGTTCAATATTGGTCGAAGATGCAATTCTCCGGTTGCGATGTGTGCATAATAGACACATTCCTTTCCGAACGTTTTCAACATTTCACTAAATTCGGTAATATAGGCGGGCAAAAGCTCTGGATGAACCGCTGTATCTTCGATAACAGGAACCGGTTTCGCATCGCCAACCATATTATTGAGGATTCCCAGACCGGCTTTGCGCAAATCCCAAACCTTGTTCATGTCTTTGCCTTTCACAACCGGAAAATGAAATCCAAAACCAGATTCGCGCATTTTCATTTCCATCGAGGCTGATTTCTCATCCACCAGTTCCATGACTTCCTCAGCAAATTCAACAATCAGAATTGCGCCGGGATCGTCTTTCACAAAAAACCTGTTTTTGTTTTGCTCGATATTCGTTTTTGTAAGATCCATCACGGTTTTATCCATCAACTCAATCGAAACCGGATTGAATGAAAGTGCAATTAAATTGGCTTCCAAAGCCTGTTTAATAGTTTCAAGGTGCACGCATACAATAGCAACATTTTTTGGCGGAAGTGGCACAAGATTGAGTTTAATTTCGGTGGTAAACGCCAAAGTTCCTTCAGATCCGGTTAATAATTTGCAAAAATTGAACTGTTCATCTGTTTCCGTAAATACTTCTGTTTCAAGCAATAAATCAATTGCATAGCCAGTATTTCTGCGTTTCAACTTATGGTGAGGATATTCTTTTCGAATTTCTAACTGATTTTTCGGCTCACTTAAAATTGATTGGATATTGCGGTATATATTTCCTTCCAGAGAATCAATCATGCATTTTTGAGCAAATTCTTCTTTTGAAAGTTTGCCAAATTTTACTTCAGAACCATCACTTAAAAAAGTTAACAGTTCAATTGTATGCGAGCGCGTACTTTCGTAAACCAGTGAATGTGCGCCACAAGCATTGTTTCCGACCATGCCGCCAATCATACAGCGGTTGGCTGTTGACGTTTCCGGTCCAAAGAACAAGCCATGAGGAGCAAGAAATTTATTCAATTCACTCAAAACGACTCCCGGCTGAACCTTTACCCATTTTTCGTCAATATTGAGTTTAATTATATTAGTCAAATAGCGCGAAACATCCACAATGATCCCATTACCAACAACTTGTCCGGCCAATGAGGTACCGGCTGCCCGTGGAATGATGGAAGTTTTTGTTTCATTCGCCAATAAAATCAATTTTCGAATATCTTCATTGTTAGCCGGAAGTGCCACTGCCAGCGGTTTTTCACGATAGGCCGATGCATCGGTCGAATAAATGAGACGCGTAGCTTCATCGATCAGAATTTCGCCATCAAAGTTAATTTTTAACTCATTTAATCGTTTATATACCAGAGAATTACGCATTTATTCCTTCAATCATTTTATTTTAAAAAAACCACTTCGAGAGCCTCAGTGGCCAATTACATCACTTTATCTGTACTTTCAAAAATTTTATCGGCTGATTTTGCAATAAAACCCGAATACAAATATCCATTATTATCTCGATATCTTTTTGCAAATTCGTAATAACAACCTGGTATTTCATGGATTCCATCCGTAAAATCAACCAAAACTACCTCTGCTCGGGTGCTCGATTGTTCTAACAATTCGGCTGGCGTTCCTTTAATTTCGCCACCGGAATTATTGATTGAAAAACCATTTTCTTTGATGAAATGATTCACTTTTTCAAGTGTATCGAACTTTTTCAATGCATTCACACTCACCGTAAAATGATTTGCTCTAAAGCCATTTACAGCCAACCAGGCAGCATATTCTGATTCTGTTCGAAGCTGTTCATAAATCGAATAATCAATTGATCCCCAAATACTTCCACTTGAAATAAGGGTTTCTGAATACAAATTTTCTGAAGTAATTTTGTCTATTAATTCAGTTACTTGTTGTTGCAAATATGGACTAAAATCCTTTGTTTTCAGTTCAGAGATAAAAACCCTTGGAAAGCCATCCTTTTCAAAATGTTTGGCATACAAATGCTTTTCTTCGAAATGATAATCGGCTTTAAAAATATATCCGGCTTCGACAAAGGCTTTTGCCAAAACATCGATTCCAATGCGCGGATCATCAAAGGTTCGAAATGCAATATGATCATTTTCAACCACTTCGCCTTCATTTATAAAAAGATCATAAATCTTTTTAACAGAAGGGTTTTGGGATGTATAATCCTTCCAAAGTGTATTAAATAAATGGTTTAGTGTTGTCATAATTATTATAATAAACTGTTAATCAAATTATTAAATTCTTTTTCACTTAAATCGTCTTCCAATGGTTTTAATGCCTTCGTAATTTCACTTTTTGAATGTTGCACACCCATTATTGCCTTCGAAAATAAAGACTGGAATTCTGTTGTGAATTCACTATTTAGTATAACAGAATCAACGCGTCCATGTTTTACACGAAGTGAAATATTTTTTTCACCACCAAACGAATTCATTTTCCTTGAGATGGAATATTCAGGTGAATATCCCTGATTCCATTGCCAGGTTTGATATTTTTCATCGACCAATTTCGCGATTTGTTCAAGTTCATTAGGATTGAAATTTCTTATTTCTGAAATATCAAAATAATTCATAACACTGTATTTCAATCGTTTACAAAATTCATCAAGATCAATTGGACTTTTTAGATAATTAGAAATATTGGTCGTTTTCACGCGGTTCGAAACAACTGCCTTCGAATGGTAGTCGTTTTTTGGTGGTGTCAATAAAAATTCAAGTCGTTTTTTATCCGAATCAAAGAGTAAGGTTCCATGGTGCAAACTGCGGTTTCGGTGCACCGAGGCTGCATTTCCTGAAATCTTTAAGCCATCTATTGTTAAATTGCTTTTGGAAGTAATTTCAGCGTTTATCCCCAATTCTCTCAAATACAACTGAATTGGATGTAGAAATTTTTGAAAATTAATTTTATCCGCGACCTCGGTAGTGACAAAACTAAAATTTACATTTCCTTGACCATGATACACAGTTCCACCGCCGGAAATACGCCTGATCAATGGCACATTCTCCAATTCAATAAATTGAATATCAAACTCTTGTTGGGGCAATTGATGCTTACCAAAAACAATACTTTCGGTGTTTTGCCAAAGCATAAAAACATCTTCTGTTAGGTTTTTAAGCACAAACTCCTCTGCTGCCAGATTAAACCATGGATTGTTGGACTGCTTATCGATATAGATCATGAATGGTCATTGATTTTGTCTATTCTCCACAAATCTAAGGAATTATTCATCACGTAAGCTTATTTAGACTAATTTTGCACCTCTTTTAAATCACTTATCTAAATTTAACATGCACAATATCAGAAACATTGCCATTATAGCTCACGTTGACCACGGTAAAACGACCCTTGTTGATCGAATTTTACACCAAGTAAATCTGTTTCGTGACAATCAGGAAATCGGTGAACTCATCCTGGATTCGAACGATTTGGAACGCGAACGTGGCATTACCATCCTTGCCAAAAACGTATCGGTTCGGTATAAAGATGTAAAGATTAATATCATCGACACACCTGGTCATGCTGATTTTGGTGGGGAAGTGGAAAGAGTGTTAAATATGGCTGACGGCGTACTCTTATTAGTTGATGCCTTTGAAGGTCCCATGCCACAGACGCGTTTTGTATTGCAAAAAGCTGTTGAACTTGGCTTAAAACCAATCGTTGTAATCAATAAGGTTGATAAGCCAAATTGCCGTCCGGATGAAGTGCAGGAAGCCGTTTTCGATCTCATGTTTAATCTTGGTGCATCGGAAGACCAACTTGATTTCCCAACGGTTTATGGCTCTTCAAAAAATGGCTGGATGTCGGACGACTGGAAGAATGAAACCACCGATGTCTCTTATTTATTAGATACAATCATACAACACATCCCGAAAGCAATTTTCTATCCTGGCACACCACAATTACAAATTACCTCTCTCGATTATAGCTCATATGTTGGCCGAATCGCTGTTGGAAGACTTTCGCGCGGCACCTTACAGGTTGGAATGAGCGTCTGTCTGGTAAAACGTGACGGTGCAATCACAAAATCAATCATAAAGGAATTATATACTTTCGAAGGTCTGGGAAAAGAGCGGACAAAATTACCCGTTCATGCCGGCGATTTGGTTGCCGTGATGGGAATTGAAGATTTCGAAATTGGCGATACCATTGCCGATTTTGAAAATCCGGAAGGATTACCTCCAATCCGTATAGATGAGCCAACTATGAGTATGTTGTTTACCATCAACAATTCTCCTTTTTACGGAAAAGAAGGTAAATATGTAACTTCGAGGCATTTACGCGATCGTTTATATAAAGAATTGGAAAAAAACCTTGCTATGCGCATTGAGGAAACCGATTCACCGGATTCATTATTGGTTTACGGACGCGGGATTCTCCATTTGAGTATCCTCATCGAAACCATGCGCCGCGAAGGATATGAGTTTCAAATCGGACAGCCTCGTGTGATCATCAAAACCATCGATGGTGTTAAAAATGAACCTATTGAAATCCTGTCGATACTCGTTCCTGAGAACTTCGCCGGTAAGGTAATCGAACAAGTTACCGGACGTAAAGGTGAATTAATGGAAATGCATCCAAAAGGCGATCGTATGCAACTCGAATTCAGTATTCCAGCTCGCGGTATCATTGGTTTACGTAATAATTTATTGACTGCAACCGAAGGTGAAGCCATTATCGGACATCGTTTTAAAGCTTATGAACCTTGGCGTGGCGAAATCGTAACAAAAACAAATGGTGCTTTAATTTCTATGGAAACAGGCACTGCGATTCCTTATGCCATCTGGAAATTACAAGACCGAGGCAGGTTCTTTACCAATCCAAACGATGAAATCTATTTAGGTCAGGTGATTGGTGAAAATAACCGCGATAGTGATATGGTACTGAACATTAACAAAACCAAGAAACTAACAAACGTGCGGGCATCAGGAACTGACGAAAAAATCATGATCGTTCCTGCTGTAAGATTTTCATTGGAAGAATTTATGGAATATATTCGTGACGATGAATTTTTGGAAGTCACTCCTCGTTCGCTCCGTTTGAGAAAGATTTTATTGGATGAAAATGATCGAAAAAGGGCAAACAAAAGCTCCGCGAATGACTAAAACCAAGTTTGCATTATGGAGTTTTGTGCTTATTATTGGCACATTTGTTTCATGTAGCATTACAGACCAAATCACACAGGCTAAGCAATTGAGCAGGTGTGATTTTGTCATTATGGGAGTTCAAGAAGTGCATTTGGCCGGTATCCCATTGAATGAAGGGATGAAACGAAATGATTTGAATGCCGGACAAATGATACAACTTGCAGCAGCCATATTTTCGGTTAATATGCCATTGGATTTTGATATTTTACTCAAAGCAACAAACCCAAACGACAAGGATGCGGCGTTGAATAAACTTGATTATCAGGTGCTTTTGGACGACAATCAATTGATATCAGGCAGCATAACAGAAAGGATTTTTATTCCGGCGCATGATACTATAATAATTAAAATTCCTGTAAACGCTGAGCTTTTCGAAGTTCTCTCAGGTAAATCGGGTGATGCTGTTGTGAACCTTGGTTTTCGATTATCTGGCCAGAAAAGCAACAAAGGAATTATAGAAATAAAGATAAAACCAAGCATCAAAGTTGGCTTGAAGGATATTTCTTATCCCGGTTTCATTTCTTTGAAGAAAGAGATCTAAACTATCGGTTAATTGTTATAATTTCAGAGAACTATTTATCAGAATATACTCCTCCACTTTTTCAAAAGCGATCCTGAACCACACTGTGTAATGCTGTGGATTTGAAATGATATCTTGTTTTAAATCAGCAAGATTCATATATTTCCAGCTATTTACTTCTTTATGATTTATAATTGGGGTTTCATTCGTGAAACCCACAAAAATATGATCAAATTCATGCTCAGTCAAACCTTGTCCAACATCAGCTTTGTAAACAAACGAAAACAATTCAATTAAACCACAGTTCATTCCCATTTCTTCATCGAGTCTTCGTTTGGCTGCATCAGATGAAATCTCATTCAATCGCGGATGACTGCAGCATGTATTTGTCCATAATCCGGGTGAATGATACTTTCCCCAGGCACGCTGCTGTAGCAAAAACTCTTTTTTATCATTAAACAGAAATATCGAGAATGCACGATGTAAGACTGCCTTCTCGTGGGCTTCCATTTTTTCCATCGAACCAATTTCATGGTCATTTTCATCAACAAGAATAACTTTTTCAATCTGCATAGGATTGTCGGTGTTTTTCGCAAAATTAAAAGAAACAGGAGAATGGTCAATAAAAATCTTTCAAATATCTAAGATCAATCATTTTAGTACGGTTTTCGTTGCAACATTATGGTAAATTTGCCGCTGACAATACCTATTACATTAAATGAAAATATCCAAATTCATCATATTATTATTGTTAAGTTCCCAAACACTTTTTTCGCAAAAGGTTGATTCGTTGCTATTTGCAAATGCAAATCTCGATATTAATCATATCAAGGCACGTATAATTGCAAACGGAAACCTTTTCGCTCTTAAAAATTTTGGAGGAAGTTATACACCTGGTTATGAATATCCGATTGGAAGTGAAAAACACACCTTTTTCA
>CANNKD010000054.1 GCA_947505205.1 Bacteroidota bacterium
AATAACAAGGTCGTTACGGCCTTTGGTATTTACAAAATGATTCGGGTCGTAGTAGGTTTTCTTTAAGAAATCGATGACAAGGTTTTTATGAAACTCCTCCGATTCAGTATCGTTCGTAAGGTCGAGCAATTGAATAAGATTGGCCTTGAAACGTTCGATTTCAATCCGGTTTGGTTTTACTTTCAGAAAGGCTTTGTTGAGGGCCTTTCGTGGTTTCAGGATTCGTATTTGCTCACTCATAAAAGAAATTTCAGTTTGGTTCGCGAATCGCTTTAGCAGTTTTCATAGAATCAATTTCGAATTCAATGGAAATAATCACTCACAAATATACAATTATCAAGTATATGAAATATGAAAGCTCAAGGCTTATAACCCTGAGCTTTGATATTTGCACAATATGTAAGATGATTTACCCGGTCTCTAATTCGTATATCCCATCAATCCGACAAACTTCTGAAACTGGTCATCAATCTCTTTCGAAAGATCCATTTGTTTATTTTGTTCTGCAATGCTCGACAGACGTTGTAAAACCGCCAATGCTTCTTCTGAATTCTGGCTATAATAAGCTTTGAATTTACCGCTAAGACTATTGTAATAGGTTAAATCATCAGCATAGCGTTTGGTAAGTACACGAATCAAATCAGTCGCTTTATCCGTTGCACCAGCTGCAAAATAGATTTCAACATAAGGCAACATGAAATAGTCAAAAGTGATTTTATTATTCGGGAAGAATTCCATACTTTTATCTAATGCATTCACAGCGAGGTCTTTTTTGCCTTCGTTCATCAATCCCTGGGCAAGCCGCAGATAGCTTTGTTTTGCCATTGACGAATTACGGTAACTCTCACGATCAATGGTTACATCAGCTTTTTCGAGGTTACCCCATTTCACTTTATTCATCAATGCATCATACGATCCATCGGTGTAAACGCCACCCATATTTTTATAATAACTTGTTGCTTTGTATGGCATGAAACGATAAACAAGTCCTTCCATGTGGCAATATGCATCTATATCAAAAACCTTGCTCGCACTCGAAGGATTAGCAAAATAGACAGGTCGTTCCCAGTTGTTGTTTGCAATGAAATCGAGCAATGCGAGGTCATTTTTAAATAAGGCATTTTGCTTGATTTCCCATTTAATTTCACTAACAATAGAATCTCTGAATTGAACCGGAACAGCATTATTTTTGATCACTGCGTTTTTGTCGATCTTCAATACAATCTTTTTTGATGGGATATAGCTGATTTTTTCGCCTGATTGCAATGGAACTTTCGTACGATCACTGTCTTCGGCAACAAAATTGATTACATCTTTCAGTTCAACCGGACCAGCAATCCTGTCAAGCACAGGTAAATATTCATTTACTCCCTTATTATACTGTTCGGGTTTGAGTGTGAAACGCAAACGATCTGAAGTATAAACTTTTTTACCCAATTGATGCACATACCAGTCGCCGGAAGCCAACATATAGTTCACAACCCGAACGTCAGTGCGGTGTCCTTCCACCTCCTGCACATACCACAACGGGAAAGTGTCGTTATCACCATTTGTAAAAAGAATCGCATTTGGCTCACACTGTGCAAGATAGGCTTTCGCGAAGTCGCGGGCGGCAAATTTCCCCGAACGATTGTGTGCTTCCCATCCCTGGGTAGCCATTATTCCGGGAACAAGAACCAGTGAAACACCAATAACGATGAATACGGTCGAAAGTTTTTTACCCAGAAATTTTGAGGCGAAATCAAATAACGACAATACGCCGATGCCAATCCATATTGCAAATGCATAAAACGAACCTGCATAGGCATAATCCCTTTCGCGCGGCTGATAAGGTGTTTGGTTCAGATAGACGATAATTGCCAGTCCAGTCATGATGAATATTAGAAAAACGATCCAACTATCGAATTTATCCCGGTTGAAAAGGTAAAAAACGCCCATCAAACCTAAAATCAACGGGAGAAAGAAAAATGTCGCCTTGGCCGGACTCTGCATGCTTGGCGGCAGATTACTCTGATCGCCTAATCGCATCGAATCAAGGAAATTGAAACCACTGATCCAGTTACCACAATCATATTCGCCCTGGCTTTCCAAATCATTCTGCCGACCAACGAAATTCCATAAGAAATAACGGATATACATATGGCTTATCTGATATCTAAAGAAGTAAGCGAGGTTTTCGCCGTAGGTTGGCCGGTAAAGCACTTCGGTTGTGCCATCACCTTTTGTAACCCGAATCGGTGTTCCATTATCGCCGCCATATTGCTTATACATGCGAATATGACCCGGTTTCTGATTGCTCCACATACGAGGAAACAAGGTTGTAAAACGCTCATCATAGATCGGTTTAGTACCTAATCTTCGATCTGTGATTACATATTTCCCTTTTTTAGAATCTTTTACATACACAGGATCACCATCTTTTGAATCTTTCACAGGTGCCATATAATACTGACCTGCCATCAATGGCCAATCGCCATATTGCTCACGATTGAGATAGGCTAACATCGAGATTGCATCGTCAGGGCTATTTTCGTTGATAGGTGTATTTGCATCGGCGCGAATCACCAACAGGAAAAATGAAGAATATCCGATTAATATGAACATGAAAGCTAAAATGGCAGTATTCAAAACCACTTTACCCATTTTATGGGTATATTTCAATCCATAAAAAATACCTGCTCCCAGAAGCAGAAAATAAATGATTGAGCCTGTATTGAATGGCAATCCAAAGGAATTTACAAACAGAAGTTCAAATAAACCTGCTAACTTAACAATCCATGGAATGATTAAACTCATGACAAAACCAAGGATAAACAAGGATATCAAACCAGCATAAATAAATCCTTTTAGGGTTGGATTGTATTTTTTGAAATAATACACATACACAATTGCCGGAATGGCCAATAAATTAAGCATGTGTACGCCGATTGAAAGACCAACCAAATATGCAATGAACAACAACCAACGGAAATTATGTGGTTCATCAGCAACGCGTTCCCATTTCAGGATTGCCCAAAAGGTAACAGCCGTGAAGAATGACGACATAGCATACACCTCGCCTTCGACAGCCGAAAACCAGAATGAATCGCTGAAAGTATATGCCAAAGCACCAACGGCACCTGCACCCAATACTGCTACCTGCTGAATGAGATTGTTTTCATCATCACCTTTCATCATGAATTTGCGTGCCAACATCGTGATTGTCCAAAACAAAAACAAAATTGTTAAACTACTTGATAATGCTGACATTGCATTGATCATCAAAGCAACGCGAGCCGTGTTTCCGAAAGCAAACAAACTAAAAAACCGACCCAACATCTGAAACAAAGGCGCTCCCGGAGGGTGTCCAACCTGCAATTTGTAAGCGGTCGCAATATACTCGCCACAATCCCACCAACTGGCCGTTGGTTCTAAGGTTGCAAAATAAACGAAAGTTGCAATCAGGAAAACTCCCCAACCAACGAGATCATTTAACTTTTTGAAATTCATTGCTTATATGTATTTTAAATTTACGAAATCGTAGGATTATAAATTGAAGTGCAAATTTAGTTTATTTATCAGATGTCGGAACATTTTTAATGCCTTTGGAAGTTTGAAAATACGAATTAGGACAGCGGAAGTAAGAATCAACCTAATCCTTCAAGGTTTTAAAAACCTTAAAGGATTAACAGCAAACCAAAACCGAAGAATTTAACAAAAAAAATCAGATATAATTTGTACAATTAGAATTTTTTATACTTTTGCAGTCCGTTTCAAGCGGAAATTGTCCGATGGTGTAAAGGTAGCACGGCAGATTTTGGTTCTGCCTGTCTAGGTTCGAATCCTGGTCGGACAACGAAGGAAAAACCTGATACGCTTGCGTTTCAGGTTTTTTTCTTGCTTGTTTTGAGAAGCAATTGATACTCTCATCTGTATCAAAATTGGCAAAAACGAGATATTTTTTTTGTTTAAGTACTTGAAAATAAATAAAAATATCGTATCTTTGCTGCGCTTTTCAGCGGTTAAGTAAAGGAATTTGGAGGGGACAGCAGTCCCCTCTTTTTGTAAAAAAAATATATGATAACTGAAGATCTCATTTACAAACTCACCGAAGCGGCTCTCGAAGATTCTGACCATTTCGTGGTAGATGTTTTGGTGAAACCCGGTGATTTAATCATGGTTTTCCTTGATTCAGACACAGGTGTTACCATAGATAAGTGCGTGGAAGTGAGTCGTTTCATCGAAAGCAACCTCAATCGTGACGACGAAGATTTTGAACTCCGCGTTTCGTCTTCCGGATTAGATCATCCGCTGACTATGACACGACAGATCAAGAAATACGTTGGCAAACAGCTTGATCTTGAGTTAAATGATGGAACGAAACACAGATGCAACCTTCTCGATGTAAGCGAAACAGAATTGAGTGCTGAACTGGTTGTTATTAAAAAGAATAAGAAAATCAAAATTGAGGAAGCCGCCGAAAAAATAATATTTAACCGTTCAGAAATTAAAACGGTTCGTCCGGTGATTAACTTCGGCTAAAACAATTTATACATTACAGTAAATCAAAAGGATAACAAGGAAATAAATCAAAATCGAAAAATGGATACTATCAATCTAGCGGAAAGTTTCTCCGAGTTCAAAGAGTTCAAAAACATCGATCGTGAAATGATGATGCGCATCCTCGAAGATGTGTTTCGTGCAATGTTGATTAAAAAACATGGATCTGATGCCAATTTCGACATCATAGTGAATATTGACAAAGGTGACCTCGAAATTTATCATAACAGAGAAATTGTTGAAGATGAAGATGTTACTGACCCAACATCACAAATCGCTTACTCCGATGCTATCAAAATTGAACCTGATTTTGAGGTCGGTGAAGAAGTGACCGAGCCTGTGAACATAAGTGCGTTTGGTCGTCGTGAGATCTTAACCATCCGTCAAAACCTGGTTTCGAAGATCCTTGAGTACGAAAAAGACAATGTTTACAAAAAATACGAGGAAAAAGTTGGGGAAATTGTAAGCGGAGAAGTTTATCAGGTTTGGAGAAAAGAAATTCTCGTGCTTGACGACGAAGGAATTGAACTGATTCTTCCAAAATCGGAACAAATTCCAACGGATTTCTATAAAAAAGCGGACACAATCCGCGCGGTCGTGCTGAAAGTGGATATGCGCAACGGTACACCGGTAATTATTTTGTCACGTACATCAGAATTATTCCTTCAACGTATGTTTGAGGCCGAAGTACCAGAGGTTTATGATGGTTTAATCACAATCAAACGAATCGTTCGCGAACCTGGACAGCGTGCCAAGATCGCTGTTGAATCGTATGATGATCGTATCGATCCGGTTGGCGCCTGCGTGGGGATGAAAGGATCTCGTATTCACGGTATCGTTCGTGAATTGAAAAATGAAAATATCGATGTAATCAATTATACAAACAATCATTCGTTGTTCATTTCCAGAGCATTGAGCCCTGCTAAAATCAGTTCCATCACGCTTGACGATGTAAATATGCGTGCCGAAGTGTATATGAAACCTGATCAGGTAAGCCTGGCGATCGGAAAAGGCGGATTCAATATCAAACTAGCCGGCCGTTTAACAGGCTATGAAATTGATGTGTATCGTGATACCGATACCGATATGGAAGATGTTGATTTGATGGAATTTAACGATGAAATCGAACAATGGATTCTCGATGAACTAAAAAAGATTGGTTGTGATACCGCTAAAAGTGTTCTCAATATGACCGTTGAGGAATTGGTTCGTCGTTCGGAGCTCGAAATTGAGACGGTGCAAGAGGTTGTGCGTATCTTAAAGGCTGAGTTTGAATAATTTTCGTAATTTTGCAGTAATATTTATTAAATAAAACCGATTCGCTTGAATATGACAGAAGGCTCAAATAATCCCATTCGTCTAAGCAAAGCAGCAAAAGAGTTCAACGTTGGAACCTCAACTATAGTGGAGTTTCTTTCGAAAAAAGGACAATCTGTTGACCCAAATCCTAACACAAAGCTTACACCTGAAATGTATGCGTTGATATTGAAAGAATATCAATCTGAAAAACAGGTGAAAGAAGTTTCACAAAAGTTAGGTATCGATCATAGCGGTCGTAAAACAATTACTGCTGAAGTAGTTACAAAGAAAAACTACAACTTTGAGGATGATGATGACGGTGACAATCAGGAGTTGATTATAAAAAATGTCAACACAGCATTCACTGATTCCCGTGCTCCGAAGGCTGAGAAAATTCCCGTTATTCAAGTTGAACCCACTGTTACCAGCCAACAATCAGTAGCTTCATCAATTGATGAGAATAAATTAAAAACTGAGACGAAAGCTGAACCGGAACAAAATGAAAAGAGAGAATTAAAAGTCGATATAGAAACAAAACAACCGGTTGATATTGAACCTGAGTCGAAAGCACCTAAAGAAGTTGAACCGGAATTAATTTCTAAACCCGTAGTACAAATTCAACAAGCTGCTGACGTTCAGGTTATTGCTATTGATGCTGATGCTGAGCAAAATCTGACTACCAATACTCCATCAGCGAGTAATGAGTTGAAAATTTTGGGTAAAATCGACCTCGATGGTATCAATATGCGCACAAAACCAGATCGTAAGTCGAAAGCGCAACGTATAAGAGAATCAGAAGATCGTAAAAATGTTCGCGACAAAGAGAGTAAATTTCAAAGACCACAAGTTGTAGTACCTGTTGATGAAACACCTGTTGATACATCAGCTCCACAAATTACACAAGTAGTTGATCCTCAGCCTATCACTCCTCCTGCAGTAATTGAGACCAGGTTAAATTTCATGCCAATGCAAGTGCGGAAGCTTGAAGGTCCAAAGATCCTGGATAAAATTGAATTACCGGATGCTAGGAAACCTAAACCTAAACCAGTTGCATCTTCGGCAGAAGAAAAATTGTCGTCGGCACAGAAAAAGAAGAAACGCAAACGCATAAAAAATAAACAGGAAGGTGCTCCTGCTGATGGACAAAATAAACCACAGCTCAATCAGCCGAATCAGCCGAATCAGCCGAATCAGCCACATCAGCCGAATCAACAACAGCATGGCCAGCATAATAATGGGCCAGCCAGGCCGTATCAACATAAAAATAAACCTAATGTAGCTCCTCATCGTGAAGTAAAAGTTGAAGTTACAGAAGAAGATATCCAACGTCAGATTAAAGAAACCTTGGCTCGTCTGTCTCCTTCAGGCAAATCGAAAACATCTAAGCACAGACGCCAAAAACGTGATGCAGCATCAAGTTCCGCCATTGAAGAAATGGCACGTAACGAGCAGGACAAAGCAATCTTGAAGGTAACTGAGTTTGTTACCGCCAACGAGCTTGCTACGATGATGGATTTACCCGTAAACCGTGTTATTGCCACCTGCATGAGTCTGGGCTTGTTTGTTTCTATCAACCAACGACTTGATGCTGAAACACTGTCATTGGTAGCTGAAGAATTTGGTTTCAAAGTTGAATTTATCAGTGCTGATGTACAGGAAGCAATTGCCGACCGTGAAGAAGCGGATCGTCCGGAAGATTTAACAGAACGTGCTCCTATTGTTACTGTTATGGGTCACGTTGACCATGGAAAAACATTATTATTAGATTTCATCCGAAAATCAAATGTTATTGCCGGAGAAGCCGGAGGTATTACCCAACATATTGGTGCTTATGAAGTTTTCAATGAAAGTGGTAAAAAAGTCGTATTCCTCGATACACCCGGCCATGAAGCATTCACGGCAATGCGTGCCCGTGGTGCTAAAATTACTGACGTTGCCATCATTGTGATTGCTGCCGACGACAGTGTAATGCCACAAACCAAAGAAGCAATTAACCATGCACAGGCTGCAGGTGTACCAATTGTTTTCGCTTTTAATAAGATTGATAAACCAAGTGCAAACTCGGAAAAAATACGTGAGCAATTGGCTCAATTGAATATTCTGGTTGAAGATTGGGGCGGTAAATACCAATGTCAGGAAGTATCTGCGAAAACAGGAAAAGGAATCAATCTTTTACTCGAAAAAGTATTGCTCGAATCAGAAATTTTAGAGTTAAAAGGAAATCCAACACGATTGGCAAAAGGCACCGTTATCGAGTCTTCATTGGACAAAGGACGTGGTTATGTTGCCAAAATCCTCGTTCAGGACGGTACATTGCATAATGGCGATATCGTATTGGCCGGTTCAACGTATGGCAAAGTAAAAGCCATGTTCAATGAGCGAAATGTTCAGATAAAAGAAGCCGGCCCAGCCACACCGTTATTGTTACTTGGCTTAAGTGGAGCACCACAAGCGGGTGATATTTTTAACGTGATGTTAGATGAAAAAGAAGTAAAAAATATTGCAGCCAAACGTCAGCAACTGCAGCGTGAACAAGGCTTACGTACTCAAAAACACATCACCCTTGACGAAATTGGTCGTCGTATTGCAATTGGTGATTTCAAAGAATTGAATTTAATAGTTAAAGCCGATGTTGACGGTTCAGTTGAAGCACTTTCAGATTCGTTATTGAAATTGTCAACCACTGAGGTTCAGGTAAATGTAATTCACAAATCGGTTGGCGCCATAAGCGAATCTGATATCCTGCTTGCTTCGGCTTCAAACGCTATTGTCATCGGATTTAATGTTCGTCCTTCGCTTCAGGCGCGTAAGTTGGCTGAAAATGAGGAAATCGACATCCGATTGTATTCAATTATCTATCAAGCCATTGACGAAATTAAATCAGCCATCGAAGGCATGCTTTCACCTGAAATTGAAGAAGTCATAACTAGCAACATTGAAATCAGAGAGGTATTTAAGATTACCAAGGTAGGAACCGTTGCAGGTTGTATGGTATTGGACGGTAAAATAAGTCGCAATACCCGCATTCGTGTGATTCGTGAGGGTATTGTTATACATTCCGGAACGCTTGGATCACTTAAAAGATTCAAAGATGATGCGAAAGAAGTTGCGACCGGTTACGAATGTGGTTTAAATATTGAAGGGTTTAATGATATCAAAGTTGGCGATATTGTTGAAGGATATACCCAAAAAGAGGTTTCCAGAAAGCTGTAAAACGCTTAGCTATATAAAGCAAAAATCCCTGAGAACTAATGTTCTCAGGGATTTTTTTTTAGATTCAGATTTCTATCTATAAACAATTTGTTTTCTGTCGGGACCGGTTGATACGATTGTGACAGGAGTTTTTACTTCATTTTCGATAAATTGAATATAGCGCTCAAGATTCTCCGGCAACCCATCATTTTCTGCTAATTTAGTAATATTACACGTCCATCCACTTGATTCTGAATAGATTGGCTTTAGCATACCGGCAACGGCATCAAAAGGCAAATAACCCAATTGATTACCGTGATATTCATAGGCAGTGGCCGCTTTTATGGTTTTGAAACCGTCAAGCACATCGGCTTTCATCATTATCAAATCAGTAACACCATTCAGCATAATCGCATATTTCAACGCAGGTAAATCGAGCCAGCCACAGCGGCGTGGGCGACCAGTTGTTGAACCAAATTCGTTTCCGATTTTACGCATCGTTTCGCCATCGCTATCATCCAGCTCAGTTGGAAATGGACCACTTCCAACGCGTGTGCAGTAAGCTTTAAAAATTCCATAAACCTTACCGATTTTATTGGGTGCGATACCTAATCCAGAACATACGCCTGCAATGGTTGTATTTGAAGAAGTTACAAATGGATAACTTCCGAAGTCAATATCGAGCAATGATCCTTGAGCTCCTTCAGCCAAAACTTTCTTTCCTTCGGACAATAAATCATTGATAAAATATTCACTATCAACAAATTGTAGTTTCAGCAAGGTACTGAGAGCATTAAACCAGAGTTTTTCATAAGCATCAAAACTATATCCGTCGATCAGGTGGTTCGAATAATCAAAACCTAATTGACTTACAGTTTGTAAGTGTTTATTTTTTAATGTATTATACTTCTCATTGAAATTATGATCAGATAAATCTCCCACACGTAAACCGATTCTTGCCGTTTTATCGGTATAGGTTGGACCGATTCCTTTTAAGGTTGACCCAATTTTATTGGCACCTTTCGATGATTCACTAGCAGCATCAATCAATCGATGCGTTGGTAAAATTAAATGGGCTTTACGGCTGACAAACAATGTTTTTGTCACTTCAACACCACTTTTCCCGAGTGTTGAGATTTCTTTTTCAAGGATATATGGATCAATGATGACGCCATTTCCAATTAAATTAATACAATTCGGATTAAATATACCAGATGGAATTGTATGCAGCACAAATTTTTTGTTCTCAAATAAAATTGTGTGGCCTGCGTTCGGGCCACCCTGAAATCTTGCAACAACATCGTAGGCAGGTGTTAAAACATCCACTACCTTTCCTTTTCCTTCGTCACCCCATTGCAGGCCTAAAAGTACATCTACACTCATTTTATCTGAATTAGTATTTTAAAAAATCAATTATCCTTACCTAATATCCTCTGAACCAGTTTCAATGGAAATAACAAGTCTTTTACCGAACATTCAGTGCAAATATATGATTTTATCAGTCGAAAAAATGCCTATCCAATGTCAATTAAACGAACAAATTCTGAATATTATTTCTGGTATATCAGCAACACTCAATACTATTGAAGTTATAAAATTAGAACCTACAAATCATTTATTGATGGAATTACTGGGCAGAAGTAAGCTTTAAACCCACCATTGCAGTGATTAACAGCAAGATAAAAAATAATCGCAAGGGAGAAGCAGAATCGCCCAGAAAAAAAATTCCGATTAAAGTTACCCCAACGCCTCCCATTCCAGTCCAAACTGCGTAGGCAGTCCCGATTGGCAAGGTTCGTGCTGCCCGTTCGAGAAAAATAAATCCACCAATAATACTAATGTAAAATAAAATCGTCCAGGGGATATTCCTGTGACCGTTCATCAATTTAATTGAGATGGCGAAAAGTATTTCGAAAATACCCGCAATAAAAAGGAAGAACCAAGCCATCACCTAATTTTATGGATGTACTATGTTCATATACTTATACTTCAGCAACCGAGGACGGCGGAATGCGACCAAAGAATGTTAACGAATGATAAGCTACTTCAACACCCAAAAGTTCTTCAACAGATTTCTGGATTTCCTGCATACGCGGATCACAAAACTCGAGCACACGACCATCCTCCAAATTCACGAAATGATCATGCTGTCTGAATTTGAATGAACGTTCAAACTGCGCACAGTTATTTCCAAACTGATGCTTGGTAACAAGATTACAATCAAGTAACAATTCTATTGTATTGTAAAGGGTGGCGCGACTTACGCGGTATTTATTGTTTTTCATCCGGATATAGAGTGTTTCTATATCAAAATGACCTTCAGTAGCATAAATTTCCTTTAAAATAGTATAGCGTTCAGGTGTTTTCCTATGTCCACGCTGTTCGAGATAATCAGTGAATATCTTTTTCACTGTTTCGTGTGTATCTTTTTTTAAATCCTTCATGATCGTCGCTAATAAGCACAATGAGTGCGTAAAAGTAATAAAAATAATTGTTAATTTAGAATGAATAAAAATTATTTTGCGACTTATCAATTAGTTTATTGACTCGGCATCGCTTAATCGTTCGAGGCGGGAAATTTTGCGGATTTCTTTAATTTTTCGCAATGAGGCAATCAGATCTTTCAATTGTTGGGAGTTCTTAACATAAACCGTGATTACCATTTCAATGACTCCATTGCTGCTTTCCAATTGAAAATTTCGAATATTTAATTTAAGTTCCTCCGAAATAATGCCTGTGAGTCGATGAATAAATCCTATTGTATCGAGACCAGATATTTTAAGTCCGGCTAAGAACGCAATATCTTCCTTTTGTTTCCATTTAGCCTTAACGATATTATTACCGTATTTCGACATCAGGTTGCGCGCTTTGGGGCAATTTATACGATGAATATGCAGAGGCTCATCAGGAAAATACAACGCTACCACTTCATCACCCGGAATAGGATTGCAACAGGTTGAAACGGTATAATTCATCTCATCCATTTGCTGATTAATTACGATAGGCTTAATTTGAATTTCTTTTTTATCAGCTAAGGGTTCACTTTCATCTTTACTCTTTGATCTGTTAAAAGGATTTGTCAGGTATCTTAGAATTCCGCTTCCCTGTTTTTCCTTAAAGGCAGCCTTAATCTTGGCTTGGGTTATACGGTCGATAGCCGCAAAATAGTACAGATCAACGATGCCGGAGATTTCTTCAATCTCCATCAGATGTAAGAGGTTTTGCTTAGTTGGTTCAATATTTAATTGTTTAAATTGACTTTCCAATTTGCTACGACCAGCTTCCTTATACGTTTTACGAAGCTCTCTTAATCCATCTTTTAGTCTGGTTTTAGCACGAGCCGTTACCAAAAAGTCGAACCACTCTTCTTTGGGTTGTTGTACTTTTGAACTTATTATCTCAACCTGATCTCCCGATTTCAAAGGTTGATTCAAGGGAACCAGTTTATGGTTAACATTGGCACCGATACACGAATTTCCGAGTGTGGAATGAATATTATAGGCAAAATCAAGTGCTGTTGAGCCAACCGGCAGAGAAATCATTTTACCCTTTGGTGTGAATACCGAAATTTCGTCTGAAAATAAGGTCAATTTGAAGTTATCGATAAAATCGATAGCCGAAACTTCATCTGTATTCAACAATTCGCGAACCCTTATCAGCCATTCATCCAAACCGCTCTCGCCGTTTGGAGAATCCTTGTATTTCCAATATGCTGCATACCCTTTTTCAGCAATCTCCTCCATTTTTTCTGTCCGGATCTGCACCTCAATCCACTTGCCAGAATTACTCATCACAGTTGCATGTAACGATTCGTAGCCATTGGCTTTGGGAAGAGAAATCCAATCGCGTAACCGGTCATTATTCGGGCGATAAAATTGTGTAATGGTAGCATACACCCGCCAGCACTCTACTTTTTCTAATTCAACCGGACAATCAATGATAAATCGAACAACAAAGGTGTCATATACTTCTTCAAAAGGGATTTCTTTTTCCTTCATCCGCTGCCAGATTGAATGTGCCGTCTTCTCTTGATTCAAAATCCTGAATTTCACATTCATCAGTTTCAAAGCATTCGAAATCGGACTGGTAAAGGCATTCAATCTGATCATTCGATCTTCATGCGACTCTTTCATTTTTTTATGAATCGCCTGATAAACAGCCGGTTCAATATACTTCATCGAAAGATCTTCCATCTCGCTCTTAAGTGCATATAATCCCAGTCGGTTAGCCAATGGAGCGTATAGATAGGAAGTTTCCGAGGCGATTTTGAGCTGTTTTGCCACTGACATCGAATCGAGCGTACGCATATTATGCAACCTATCAGCAAGTTTCACAAGTATAACCCGCACATCGTATGACAAAGTAAGAAGTACTTTTTTGAAGTTCTCAGCCTGCATACTTTTGATATCGGTATCCTCAACGAGATCATCAATTTTCGTCAAACCATCGATAATACGTGCTATTTGTTCACCAAACATAGCTTCAATATCCGTCAGTCTGTATTCGGTATCTTCGACAACATCGTGTAGCAAAGCGCAAATAATGGAAGTGCGTCCCAATCCTATCTCTCCGGCAGCAATTGTTGCCACCTCCAGCGGATGAAAGATATACGGTTCTCCGGATTTGCGCCGCATATCCTTATGAGCACCAGCAGCTAATCGGAATGCTTTGCGCACCATCCAGATATCTTTGACATCCTTTCGTGTATGCCAAACTTCGATCAAAGCCCGATAGCGCCGAAGCATTTCGAGTCTTTCCTCTTTGCTGTATGTTGATAATGTACTCACTTATTTGCAGCCAATTTCGATGTTGACAAAATTACGATTTTCTGGCAATGGAATGTAATGTTTTGGCTTTATTAATGGAAACTTTGAGTTCGGCTCAAATTCTGAATCAGAAAAGGATTCCAAAGGTTCATTATGGAGCAATTTATTTGAATTTCAGTTAGTTGCTTCAATGAATACAAAAAAAAACAGGGTAAGATTACTCTTACCCTGTCTGGTATTTCAATAGATTGATTGAAAGATTAATCTTCCAAACTTTCCAGATCTTCGAGTTTTTTCCGGATATCATAAACTTTCTTAGCGCCATAACCACCGGCAAGCATCAGCATAATGCCAATACCAGAACCGATTGGAGCAGAACCGCCAACGTCTGTTGTGTTGCCATGAACTACACCTGGAGGATTCGGTGGACCTTGAGCTAACAAGCCAAGCCCTAAGAAAATGAAAGCCAGTGTCGGAACTATTTTTCGTATGATTCTAAACATAGTAGTAGAATTTAAATTAGTTAATAAATACTTTAACTGTCTTCGTGGTATTGCTGTTATTCAACCGAACCATATAAATACCGGCAGGCAGATTCACAACAAATTCCTCAGAACCACTACTATCAAACGAATAGGAGTTCAACACCTGTCCTTGTAAGTTCAGGATGTCCATGGTAGTATTTCCTTTTACGTTGGTAACGTAAAGCAAATTCTTAGCACTGTATACATGTGCGGCAGTGAGAGCATTGTGAGAGTCGATTCCGGTTACACCGAAAAAGATTTCGAAACGCTCTGCAACATCACCTGTTTGAGCACTGAAAGCGTAACTTCCATTTTCAGAAAGATTGAAAGTTAAACCAGTTTTCAGGTCGCGGATGAACACAAGATTCGATTCGATTCCTTCAACCAGCTCAATACTGAAATTAACGCCTTCATTCTTCACGAATGAGAATGGAATGGCATTATTCAATTCCAAGGATGGCAAGGTATTGGTAGAAACTCTCTCACCGCCAGCCATAGAATAGAACAAAGGTGCATAACCTTCAAGGAAATGTGAATCAAATTCAGATTCGTAACCTTCTGTTGCACTTTCATTGAAGTTGATATTGCTTTCCTGCGCTAATCCATTATCTAAATCGTGGGCGATGAGCTTAATACTCAACTCTGTTGATTTATACCAGGTTGTGGTACCATGATCCCTTTTTGCAATAGGAATAGTAAGTGAAGCACCATTTGAAGTTGCTTCAACCATAAACCCGTTACATGCTGGGATTTTAGCTGTGGGAGCGATATCTAAATAGGCTCCACCAGCGCTGTTCCAAACCTTTGCGTTAGCAGCAATATTTGAATAAGCCCATTCAGCACCACCCCAAATGAGGGCACTTTGGAAAGGATTACCCAACATATGCCAACCGGCTCCCGAATAACCACCACGGGTTAAGCCGCTTTTGGTAATATCAGTTGTATTAAAAGTACCGCTGAATACTTTGGTGTCTGTCATTTGATAAGCAGCAAGATAACCCTTGCCTTCATCAAAAGTAACAAACATGGCTGTGTGAGCGGGGTTCTTTTGGTTAAACCAAGTTTGCGTAGGTTCGTCCCAGGCATAGAAATCATAATCATTTCCGCCACCAGTTGGAGCAAAATCAGCGCTGCCATTTAAAGCCTGGTCAACAACAGGTGAGGATAAGATATGATATCCCTGACCGGGTGTAGCCCAGTTTGCGGCAGTAATTTCACGTTCAACCGATTTGGTACCTGTAACAGCAAGCGTTCCGGCAGGAATAAATGAGCCTCCTGATTGAACAGTAAGGTTACCACCTGCAGTTAAGGTTACACCCGAATTGAGCGTTAACTTACCACCACTGGCAACCGTAACATTGTTACAAGTAGCGGCAGCTCCTATTGTTACACCTGAAAAATCAGTAGATACTGTTACATTATGGAAAGCATTTGGGACTACTCCCAAAGACCAACCGCCTGCGGTTGCCCATGAGCCGGTACTGATAGTGTTAGAAACATAATCTCCATCAACTGCACCATGCGTAAAAACTGTAATAGGTGTGATCGTACTTCCAACTCTGTACTTACATGCCGAATTAAACGTCAAAGGAGAATCACCACCTGAATACACAAATTGTATATCAAACAACTTCCCATCGGTAACATTAAAAGGCGTCACAAAATTATTGTAGTTGACTTTTATTTGACCTGGGGTCGTAGTTGTTATAACAATAGGAAATCCTGGATGCTGAAGATTAACAACTGCACTATAAGATAAAATAGTGTTATCATAATTAAGGACAACCTCTATATATCTTAAATTACTTGGGAATCCAGCTACATTAATAGGTACATTAAAAGTACTTGCAATTGGAGGGAGGTTTTCATTTGCAACAGAAAATGTTGTTGTTGAAAGCGACGGCTGTGCCAGCGTAACCGATATATCGATCAGTAAAACGCTTAAAAGTATTAATAGTTTTCTCATATTATGATTATTTTACTATTATAGTTAGGGTATTGGATTAAAACTTGCATTAACATCTCCGGAACATATACCGTTTATATCAACAACTATGTTGCTTCCAACAACGGTAAAATTAGGACTTTCAAATATCCATGAAGGAGCTGCCCAAGTGGGTGTTGTTAGTCCTAAAAAATATGCATCATAAATATCCAGCACGTCATCCATATCAATCGAAGCACTTTCATTAACATCGCCTGCCAAAAAGAATAAGCCTGTTAAATTAGGAGTGCCAGATACATAGAAGTCATAAGCATCTAAGATATCATCAAAATCAACGATATCGGTACCAGCCCAAGCCTTTATTGTAGAGGCTTCCAAATAAAAATTAGTTGCCGGAACATTTGCAAATGAGAAATCACCATTGATATCAGTTGTCGTTGTTGCAAAAGTACTGTTATCGAAAGACAATTTCAAATTGACGGTTGAGCTGCTAATCGGACGAACATCTACACTGGCATATTTGAGTTTACCACTCACGCTATACCCGGCAAAATTCGCTGTTAATCCAATAGCCATTGCAGGCATCGTTACACTGGTCGAAGCTGAATTTACATCAGCCACATAAGCAGCACCGGTACCTGTCCAGTTAACAAAGTGATAACCGGCAGCAGGAGTAGCTGTGATTGCCTGAACATACTCAACATTGTAGCTTCCATCACCTGTAACCGCACTACCGTTTGCACCTAAGGTTAGAGTAAGTGCAAAAGTTTGGGCAGGATCAACTTCAAAGTTAGCCGTTAATCCGATGGCCAAAGCAGGCATAGTCACGTTCGTTGAAGCCGAAGTAAGACTGGTAACATAAGCAGATCCTGTTCCTGTCCAGTTCAAAAAACGATAACCTGTTGCTGCAGTGGCAGTAATTGCCTGAACATGCTCTACATTGTAACTTCCGTCACCTGTAACTGCAGTCCCATGAGTCCCTAAAGTTAGAGTCAGATCAAAGAACTGAGCAGGATCAACTGCAAAGTTTGCCTGAACGGCAATATTTGAAGCAGGAATAGTAACAGTGGTAGTAGCATCCAATACATCAGCAATAAATGCTGCGCCGGTTCCAGTCCAGTTAAAAAACTCATAACCGGTATTTGGAACACCTTCAATCGGGACAACCGTTCCCCAAAAATACGATCCTGTGTAAACTGCTGCCAGAGCTCCATGAGCACCGGCTGTAGCTGTCAGGGTATAGTTGGTAGAAATAAAGCCATCAACAAAATCTGTCGTAATGTAACCGAAAGAAGTTGTTTGAAGCGACGTTCCTCCTACGAACACAATGTCGGCTTGCGTATTGATTTTGTAATCGAATTTCAAAGTTACCAAGGCTCCATTAGCAATTGATAGTGCTGTAGGGCTTGTTTTAATGAAATTCAGTGTTCCAACAGGCGACTGATTCACTACCCATCCGGTAAACTGATTGGCAGTATAACCTTTGTAAGTCAGTTCGGCAGGATCAAAATTCATTTTGAAACTGATAGCACCTACTGATTGACTTGCCAAACCACTGGCTATAACCGGAACATTTACATCGTTCGTGCCCATAGTTGATGCAACCTGACTAATCGTCATTGAACCATCAAACGGACCACCCGGATCAACATTAACGCTTCCACTTACAAAATAGGTGTTTTGAATTGTTGTTCCTGAAGTAACCACACTACCGGGTTCAAAAGAAAGAAACGCCTCACCACCACCATTGTATGTAAAGTTAAGATCCATCAGAAGAACGCTTGAAAAATCCTTGGGAGTAGCACTCGACCATGCGATTGTAATATTCCCTCCACCTCCGGTAACTGTGTATCCGGTATAGGCTGGATTTCCTACGAATGAATTGTAGGTAAGTTTAACCGGATCATAACTAACATGAAATGTAAGCGAATTGATGGTTTGAAAAGCTCCTGGAATTGCAGGATTACCCTGCAAAATCAAAGGCCAGTTCAAGGCGTCACCTACATTGGCATAACCAGATAAAAAACCAGCTACACCTGTGTAAGTACTCATATTCGGGTTATTCGAGACGCTTCCATCTATAAAGACAGAAGGCACATTTGCCAGACTTGAATTTACGATTTCACAATCGTTCGTAAAAGCTAAAGGTGAAGAGAATCCACCAGTATAATTAAAATTTAAGTCGAGCAGTTTGCCATTAATCGGGTAACCCGTTAGCAATGGTGTTGCCTGATAAGTAATTGCAATCTGACCATACACCGCATTGGCAAACCAACTCCCTGTGAGTGAAGTGTTTGTGATACCGGT
Source organism: Bacteroidota bacterium (assembly GCA_947505205.1). GTDB lineage: Bacteria > Bacteroidota > Bacteroidia > Bacteroidales > F082 > CAJBPB01. Next base: position 18,573 of record CANNKD010000054.1, read on the forward strand.
AAATGTCATCAAATTAACATCATAGTCAATTTTCAATGTAATTGCCCCAACATCGGTATAATTCAGCATATCGACCTGTACCTGAATACTTCCAGGCACTTCAATATCATTGTGAATTTGTACCGTTTGGGCCATCACACCCGGTATGACTAACAGCAGGACCAATATCATTAGATAAATCCTTTTATTCATATTCGGCATGTTTTTTAGTTTAATATTATAAACATTCGTATTGATTGAGCTTAGGTTCATTGCTTCAATATTTTAACAGTGTAAAATACGCCATGATCATTCTTAAGCTGAAGAAAATAAATGCCTGACTGCAGATCATTTATATAAA
>CANNKD010000055.1 GCA_947505205.1 Bacteroidota bacterium
AGGCAGCAATTGGCAAACAGGCTTACATATATTTCATGAAAGAAATGCTTTGCACCGCCATGACAAATATGGATATGAAATTCCCCAGAGTAATTGCAGAAGGTGATTTGGTATCAGTAGATTATACGAATGAAATGACCAACTCCGGACCATTTTTTGGAATTCCGGCAACAAATAAAAGAGTTCTGGCAACCGGCCAGTTTATCCGTCAGATAAAAGATGGCAAAGTTGTGGCCGAATGGCAAACAACAAATATGTATGGCTTAATGGTTCAATTAGGCGTAATACCTGCACCACAAGGAAAATAATCCGGTAATTTAAAATGACAAAATGAGCTGAAAAGAATCAGCTCATTTTTTTTAATCCAAGGTTTTGATCAAGGAAATTCAGTCTAAAAAAGTACTCACGCATCATCCGCATGCCTTTCCAACGAATTGGGATTTAAACCCATACCGAGGATGCACCATCGGATGCAAGTATTGTTTTGCACAATATTCACATAAATACCTTGGGCTGGACGATTTTTTCAAAGATATTCTGGTGAAAACCGATGTGGCCCAATGTCTGGATCTTGAACTGCATCAGAAAAGCTGGAAACGCGAGCAGATAAAGATAGGCGGCATTACCGATCTGTACCAGCATGCTGAAAAGCGCTACGAATTGCTGCCTAAAATCTTTGATGTCATCAAAAAATACCGTAATCCGATTTTTATCCAGACAAAATCGAACCTCATTTTGCGCGATTTTGAAATCATCAAAGAACTGTCGAAAATAACCATTGTCGATATTGCCACAAGCATTTCGAGCTTCGACGAACGGGTTCGGAAAGTGATTGAACCCGGTGCATCATCGGCAGTTGAACGAATGGAAATGCTGGCCCGGTTCAAAGGTATTGCCCGAAAAACGGTGGTCGGATTCATGCCCATCATTCCGCTGCTTTCAGATACTGACGAAAATCTGGAAACGACTTTCAGGATGACCAAAGAACTTGGACTCGATCATTTGGTGACGAGTATTTTGTTTCTGCGTGGAGAAGTGAAACCGAGGTTCTTACAGACTATTCAGGCTCGTTTTCCTGAAATATATTCTGAATTTTTGCAGTTATACAGTCGCTCGTCGGTTGACGAAAAGTATGCTCGAAATCTATACCGGAAACTGGAAAACCTTCGGGAAAAACACCAGCTTTTCGACGATTACAAAGCGGTGACGATGACAGAAAAACATACACAGTTAAGTCTTTTTTAATAATTTTCTTCATGAATATTTTATCAGTGAAATGGCAACCGATCGTTCCGTATCTCACAGAAAGACAGTATGTTCTAAATTTAATTTCAAAATTCTGAAATGAAAATTATCGCTAAAAACCATGCGGTTATTTACACGAATAGAAAAACTTACATTTGCAAAATCAAACAATAGTAAACAAAGAATTATGACACAAACAATATTAGGTTCAGGCGGAGGCATTGGCCTTCCTCTGGCAAAAGAATTGAAAAATTATACCGATAAAATACGTCTTGTCAGCCGAAACCCTAAAAAGGTAAATGATACCGACGAACTTTTCCCGGTTGATGTAAATGACCTTACCCAGATTGATAAAGCAATCGCTGGCAGCGAAGTGGTATATGTTACCATCGGGTTTGAATACAACACCAGAGTTTGGCAAAAAGTTTGGCCACCGTTTCTGCAGGAAGTAATTAACGCATGCAAAAAATACAATGCAAAACTCGTCTTTTTCGATAATGTGTATATGTATGCAAAAACGGCTATCCCAATGATGACGGAGAATTCACAGATACTTCCTCCCAGTGAAAAGGGAAAAATACGAACCAAACTTCACGAAATGATTATGAACGAAGTGGAGAAGAGAAATCTCACGGCTCTTATTGCCCGATCAGCTGACTTTTACGGTCCTGATAATAAAAACAGCGGTTTGAATATGATGGTTGTTGATAATTTGCTTAAAGGAAAAAAAGCTCAGGCTTTCGGCGATATCAATAAAATTCACACCTATACTTTTACACCAGATGCAGCTAAGGCTACAGCCCTTTTGGGAAATACCGCTGATGCATTTAACCAGGTTTGGCACCTTCCAACTACCAAAGAAAAGCTAACTGCCAGGCAATGGATTGAATTAATTGCATTGGAGTTGGATAAGGAACCCAAAATTCAAAAAGTTCCGACATGGATGGTACACACTTTGGGTCTTTTTATACCAATCATGCGAGAGTTTCCGGAAATGATGTATCAATATGAGCAGGATTATATTTTCGACAGTACCAAATTTGAAAAGAGATTTGGCATTTTTGCAACTACACCCAAAGATGGAATTAAAAAACTGATTAAAAGTTTATAAACCCATGAATACAAACAGATTAGAAGCTTTCAGCGATGGCGTTTTAGCCATCATCATAACGATAATGGTGCTTGAAATTAAGATACCAACCGGAAGCGGATGGAGTGAACTGAAGCATCTTATTCCAGTGTTTATGAGTTACCTCTTAAGTTTTCTCTATATCGGTATCTATTGGGGCAACCACCACCATCTTTTGCATTCTTTAAAACAGGTTTCATCAGGCATTATCTTATCAAATCTCAATCTGCTTTTTTGGCTATCGCTTATTCCATTTGCGACAGGTTGGATGGGACAAAACCAATTTGCGCCAAACACAGTTGCACTTTATGGAACGATATTATTAATTAGCGGACTGGCATTTTACATTTTGTTAAAGATGGTAGAAAGAAATTCTCATGATATTGAAGAATTACGGAAAGCCTTTAAAATTCTCAATAAAAAAGGGATTTCATCCACGATTGGCTATCTGATCTCAATACCATTGGCTTTTATTAATCCCGTTATTCCAGGAATAATCTTTGTAATCCTTACCATCATGTGGCTAATTCCAGATAAAAATATTGAAAAAGCCTTGAAGTCCGAAAACCAATAAAATGTTTCCTTTTGCAATGTATTGATATAAACCTGATTAAGTCTTACGTTATTCATTGATATTCATATACTTACATATTATTTATCATCAAACGGTCAGTCTTTGCCCAAATTTTCGTTTTTTTGCACTGAATTTGAAAAGGAGTTATCGTGAAACGTACAGAAATAAAGGCTGCACTCGAGATGCAGGATTTCGAACATGAAATCAATGTAAGAGGTTGGGTAAGAACAAAACGAGGCAGCAAAAATGTTGCTTTCATCGCACTGAATGACGGATCAACATTGAAAAACCTGCAGTTGGTAGTCGATCTCGAAAAAATCGCTGAAACAGAACTGGCACTGATGCACACCGGAGCGTCCATTTCTGCCAATGGATTACTGATCCCGTCTGCCGGAAGCGGCCAAAGCGTTGAATTATCTGTCAGTTCAATTGAATTGCTTGGTGCTTGTGATCCGGATGAATATCCACTTCAACCCAAAAAACATTCGCTCGAATTTTTGCGTGAAAAAGCACATCTGCGTTTTCGGACAAATACCTTCAGTGCAGTAAGTCGCTTACGTCATGCAATGATCTTCGGTGTTCATAAGTTCTTCAACGACAGAGGATTCTATAATGTTCATTCACCAATCATCACTGCTTCAGACGCTGAAGGTGCCGGTGAAATGTTTCAGGTTTCTACCTTGCATTTCGATAATCTGCCAAAAACTGAAGAAGGAAAAATTGATTACAAACAGGATTTCTTTGGAAAATCGGCCAACCTGACTGTTTCGGGTCAGCTTGAAGCCGAATTGGCTGCATTAGCTTTATCAAAAGTTTATACTTTTGGGCCCACTTTCCGGGCTGAAAATTCAAATACCTCACGCCATCTGGCTGAGTTTTGGATGATTGAACCTGAAGTAGCTTTCAACGATATCTTCGACAATATGGATTTGGCTGAAGATATGCTTAAATATCTGATTCAATATGCTTTGGATAATTGCGCAGATGATCTTGAATTTTTAAGTAAACGCCTCGAAGAAGAAGAAAAAAATAAGAAAGCCGACGAAAAATCAATGGAATTGATTAGTAAACTGAAGTTTGTACTCGAAAATTCCTTTGAAAGAATTAGCTATACTGAAGCTATTGATATCCTGAAAAACTCGAATCACAACAAAAAAGGGAAATTCGCTTATCCAATTGAAGCCTGGGGAGCCGATTTGCAGTCGGAACACGAGCGTTTTCTGGTTGAAAAACACTTCAAAAAACCGGTAATCCTGACCGATTATCCAAAGGAAATCAAATCCTTTTATATGAAACAAAACGAAGACGGACGCACTGTTCGCGCCATGGACGTGCTGTTTCCGGGGATCGGAGAAATTATTGGTGGTTCGCAACGTGAAGAAATATATGATAAGCTGCACAACCGCATGGAAGAAATGCATATTCCGGTCGAGTCGATGTGGTGGTATCTCGAAACGCGCAAATTTGGAACCGTTCCGCATGCCGGTTTTGGCCTTGGATTTGAACGCCTGATGCTCTTTGTAACTGGAATGGGAAATATCCGAGACGTGATTCCTTTCCCAAGAACACCTTTAAACTGCGAATTTTAGACATCATACAGAAATATTTTTCGATCAGGTTTGCATCAAAATAAAATGGTGCAAACCTTTTTTTTGGTGATTTCAATGCAGAACTGCTAGATCAAGCCAGCAACTTCTACACATTTTATAATGTGTTAAAAGAAATTTATCAACATTTATACCATTGTAAATCAATTTCTTAAATACAATTTTCAATGCTTTTATCACATATTATGCCAAAATAATTAATTCAATTCAACCTTATTATGTAAATTCGTATTTGAAATAAGGATCAAAACATAATCAATGCTCAGACAAGGTCTTCAACAAAAGTTGTTACAAAAGCTCTCTCCTCAGCAGATTTTGCTGATGAAATTGCTTCAGATTCCATCGATGGCCTTAGAGCAACGCATCAAACAGGAAATTGAAGAGAACCCTGCCCTCGAAGTTGATGAAGAAGCAGAAATAGATGAAGGCCCCGAAGAAGATTTTACAAACGACACCGAAGTTGCTGATGGTGACGATGAATTTGAGAAAGAAGATGACTACGACAGCACGGATGATGAATTTGGTTTCGAAGACTATATTGAGGATGACGACACGCCCGATTATAAACTAAATGTCAACAACAGCAGTGCTGATGATTCGCATTACGAAATACCATCAACGAGTGAACCAACTTTTCAAGAGCTTCTGATTCAACAACTTGGATATCGGGTATTGGATGAAAGAAAGAACAAAATTGCCCTTTACATTATCGGTAATCTCGATGATTCTGGTTATCTCTCACGTCCGCTTGAAGCAATGGCCGACGACCTGCTTTTCAATGCAAATGTAAAAACGAATAAAAAGGAATTACTTGAGCTTTTGACGATTATTCAGGAGTTTGATCCTCCCGGTGTTGGCGCACGAAACCTGCAGGAATGCTTACTCATTCAACTCAGAAGAAAGCAAAAAGAGGAAATTGAAACCAACTTCAAACTTGCCATTCTGATCATTGAACGATTTTTTAATGAATTCACCAAAAAGCATTACGAAAAAATTCAAAAACGCGGAAATATCACTGAGGATGAGTTGAAAGAAGCACTTTCGATTATATTATCGCTAAACCCAAAACCCGGAAGTAATTCTGAAGAAAATACCGGTGGAAGCCAATATGTTATTCCCGATTTCATCATCTTCAACCACAATGGTGAGCTTGAATTATCGCTCAACAACCGCAATATGCCCGATCTGCACATCAGTAAACATTTCAGTGAATTGATTCAGATGTATTCCGATACCAAAACGCAAAAGGGTAATAAAGAAGCACTTGGGTTTGTAAAAGCCAAAATTGATTCAGCAAAATGGTTTATCGATGCCATTCAGCAACGCCAAAATACGCTGATCGTCACCATGAACGCAATCATGAATTACCAAAGAAAATATTTTGACACCGGTGACGAAACCACACTCCGTCCGATGATTCTGAAAGACATTTCTGAAATAGTGAATTTAGATATTTCAACTATTTCACGTGTTGCCAACAGCAAATATGTGCAAACTCCTTTTGGCACTTTTCTATTGAAAAGTTTCTTTAGCGAATCGATGCAAAATGAAGATGGTGAAGAGATTTCGACACGTGAGATAAAGAAAATACTGAGTAATTGTATCGAAAGTGAAGAAAAAGGGAAGCCGCTTACCGATGATCAACTCACTGTAATTTTGAAAGAAAAAGGATATAATATTGCGCGTCGTACGGTTGCCAAATACCGCGAACAATTGAATATTTCCGTGGCACGTCTTCGCAAAGAGTTATAAATGAACGAATTAAATCCAAAGTTTGATAAACTTGAAATTACCGTTGCCAAAGTAATTTCGACAATATTTCATCCCATTCTGATCCCAACTTATCTGTATTTATCGCTAATTTATTTCGCTTCGGCTCATACTCTGCAGATTCCCGCTCCCATGGAATGGGTGCTGGGAGTCATCATTTTCGCAACAACTTTCGTGCTGCCAACAACCATACTTTTGTTGATGATTAAATTTAAATTAATCAGTTCACTAATGTTGAGCAAACGTATTGAGCGCACCGGACCCATACTGGTGGCCGCCATCTTTCTATTTTTAACTTATTATCTGTTTGATTATATGGGATTTATGCCTGTATTTTCGTATTTTCTTTTATGTAGTTCAAGCATATCGTTGGTCACGATGATGATTAATTCTTTCTGGAAAATCAGTTTACACACAACGGGATATGGCGCATTGCTTGCAACTTACTTAAGTCTGGCTTCTTTTATTGAACTTCCGATGGGATTCATCGCGCTGATCATCATCGTTATTGGAATCATTGCATCGTCGCGTTTAAAACTAAAAGCACACAGTCCTGCCGAAATTTATATAGGTTTTGCGCTGGGATTTACAACTATGCTATTATTCTTCCTGATGATATTGTAAGGTTAATTAGCTATGAAAATAAATCTGATTTAGAACGGACTGATCGTCAATCCGACAGAAACAGGATTGAAAGTTGGTCCTAAATTCCGTGTGAAGGTGCGTCCAATTTCATAATAGCCATACACACTGAACCATTTATATCCAAAACGAATTGTTGGGCCGTAGGCATACGTTTCCAGATTGTCAATTCGTTTGCGTTTAACGGTTACCTGCTGCCCTTTTATTGATTCATCGCCGATATATTTATCTTTACTATCGATCAAAAATCCCACTTTAAAACCGATACCCAGCTTCGCTTTGTTTTCAAATTTGAATCTCAGTTCAGCAGGAATATCGAGGTAAGTCAGATTTAACTTTGACCTTTTATAATTGTAAATGATTGGTTTAAAATTAGTTATGTTTGCATTTACATCTTCAATCCGTGAATCGGAATAATAATTATGTGAGCTTATACCAATTCCCATGGCAAAAACGTGCTGTGTAACACTCAACGGAATATTATAGGTGACGTAGGTATTAAATCCCGGGTTGAAGCCTGCCGGATTATAATCGTTTGGATGATCAGTCATAATATCTGTATAAATATCAAAGCCGATCGTATATTTCTTACTGGTTTTGTCAGTTATTATTTGCGCTTGCATAACCGCAATTAATAATAACAAGCTGATAATCAAACCGATTCTTTTCATAGTATATTGTGATTTTGGGATTCAAAACGTATTAGTGCTTACAAAAGTAAGAAATATCAGGGGACAAAAACCATCAAAAATTCGGTGATAAGTCAAATTGCATTAATTATTGTTAAAACTTGAAATTGCATTTTAAACCTGTGGGCGAAATGAATTTTCATTTTCGGCACTTAATTGATCATCTCATCTATTAAATTATGCATTGCATTGCTGTTCCATTTAGCGGCGCCGGTTTTTTCAATAACAATTTTATGAGCAGGACTGATGAGGTATGTTGTTGGAATACTGCTACTTACAAATTTTTGAGGTATTGCCGATTGCACAAAATAAATGGGTAAATGATAGTTTTTCTGTTGCATAAATTTCTGGATTACCTCAATCGATTCATCCGTTACCAGAACAAACGCCACCTTATCGTGGTAAACATTATATAAATCCTGAATTTCAGGAAGCTCGGCAACACAGGGTGGACACCAGGTTGCCCAGAAATTGATGAAAATGGGTTTTCCTTCAAAATCAGCAAGTTGTACTTTTTGTCCATCTATTGAGACTAATTGCCATTGCATATCAGCGATTGAAACAGATTTCTGTTCGGCATTATCGATGGTTGAAGGCGACATCGAAACAATCCGGATGATAAATGCGCCCACTTCCCTTCGTGATGACGGAATAAGCATGGCAATCACAAATATAACAAAAACAAGGTCACTTATTTTACTAAAAAGTGTTTTCTCAGCTTTGTAGTTTGTCCATTTTTTTCGGAAGTATTCAATCATTCTTTACCCTCATTGTTTGAACGTAATCTCTAAAACGGAGTGTTTTCGGAAAGCTGTTGTTTAAGTGTCAAACGCTGATCGAGTAAATCGTCTATTTCGGACTCAGTAAGTCCGGGTTGTGCCAATAGTTCATCTATTTTTCTGATATTCTGTGCCTTATCAATTTCAGCAGGAACTGCTTCTATTCTTGTCGCACTTTCGTAAGCCTCCTCGCCCAGTTGCTCCCGTAATTGTTTAATAAACAACAACAACATTTGTTTCATAGGCTCATTAACCTGACTTACAAGCTCGAATGAAATGGAATCCTTCATCGATTCGTACTGGTTCAGAAACATCTTCAGCTGATCAAATTGCATTTGGTTCATCCCTGGCAAATCTTCAATGGGATGCTTCTCAACAAGTCTTTTAAACAACCAAAAGAGTTCATCTATATTTTTCCTAAAATCATCATTTTCCATAACCGTAATATTAATACAAAACTTACCAACAATAATCGTGCAAATAAAACAATTTTATTCCTTGATGCTGGTCGAAATTATAAAAAATTCTATATCAGATGTTTATTTTGAAACGAAGATTACCGAATTGTTATTTCCGATTTCGTGAGTCTATGTTTTGGATAATATTCCCGGAAGAAAAGATTTGTTTTTTGTAGCCCGAAAATAGCCCTCGTTTACGCTTTGAACCTCCTCAATGGTATAAAAAGCATGCGGATTAAAGTCGTTTATGATACGCAATGCGTCTTGTAAGTCTTTTCTCTTCAGCGTACTAAATAATATTTTCACTGGCCCTACTTTACCTTCAGCTTCAACAATCGTAACACCATAATTGGCATCCCGCAGGTGGTGAATCAATGCATCCGAATGGTCTTTTGTGATGATACGAATGATGACTGTTCCAAGGGTCATTTTTTCGACAAGAAACATCCCGATATAATTTCCGGCAGCAAATCCGGCACCATAACCGATATAACTCATGAAGTTATCGAGGTTTTTCATAATTTGTCCGATCGCGACGAGCCAAATAACGACTTCAAAAAAACCCAGAATGGGAGCAAGCAGCTTATAACCACGCGCCACGAAAATAGTCCTTATCGTATTGATTGTCACATCTATAATTCGGGCAAACGCAATGATTAATGGTAGCACAACCCATAAATAAATATCCGATTGCATGAATTCAGTCATTTGTTTTTGTATTGATTATCCGACAAAGGTAAGTATTGAAACAAAAAAAAGCCCCAATAAGGAGCTTTTAAATATGATTAAAATCAAGAAAGCCTAAAGTGGAATGTTTCCGTGCTTCTTGGCAGGATTACTCTTCGATTTTGTGCGGGTCATTTCTAAAGCCTGAATGAGTTTCATACGTGTCTGGCGTGGATAGATGATTTCATCGATATAGCCTAACGCTGCTGCTTTGTAAGGACTGGCAAAGGTTTTACGATAGTCATCGATTGCTTCCTTACGCTGCTCCTCATCCAATTTGTTTTTGTAAATGATGTTTACAGCACCTTCAGGTCCCATCACAGCGATTTCGGCAGTTGGATAAGCATAGTTGATATCGGCGCCAATATGTTTGCTCGACATCACATCATAAGCACCGCCGTAGGCTTTTCGTGTGATAACAGTTATTTTCGGAACCGTTGCCTCAGCAAATGCATAAAGCAATTTTGCTCCATGTTTGATAATTCCACCAAACTCCTGAACAGTACCAGGCAAAAATCCCGGAACGTCTTCAAAAGTAATCAAAGGAATATTGAAGGCATCGCAGAAACGAACGAATCGCGCTGCTTTGATGGAGCTGTCGATATCCAGCACACCGGCAAGCATGGCAGGCTGATTCGCTACAATACCAACGGGTTGTCCATTTAAACGTGCAAAACCGATAATGATATTTTTAGCGAAATAAGGTTGAATCTCGAAGAAATTATGATCATCTATCACCTTGGTTATGATTTCGTGCATATCATAAGGTTTGTTCGGATCGTCAGGAACAATCGTATCGAGCGCATCATCTTCGCGATAAGGACTATCTGTGCAAACCTTCACGGGGGCATCTTCCATATTGTTCGATGGTAGAAAACTCATCAACTCACGAACCATCATCATGGCTTGTTCGTCATTTTCGGCCAACAAATGCGCAACACCGCTTTTGCTGTTGTGCGTCATAGCACCACCCAGGTCTTCTTTTGTTACTTCTTCATGGGTTACAGTTTTGATAACATCCGGACCGGTTACAAACATATAAGATGTGTTCTTTACCATCATGATAAAATCGGTGATGGCTGGAGAATAAACGGCTCCACCAGCGCATGGCCCTAAGATTGCGGAAATTTGTGGCACCACACCGGATGACATAACATTGCGATAAAAAATGTCGGCATATCCGCCCAGACTTTCTACGCCTTCCTGAATACGTGCGCCTCCAGAATCGTTTAATCCAATCACGGGAGCACCCATTTTCATGGCTAAATCCATTATTTTCACAATCTTATCGGCGTTTGCACGACTAAGCGATCCACCAAAAACGGTGAAATCCTGTGCGAAGACATACATCAACCTTCCGTCGATTTTGCCGTATCCTGAGACTACACCGTCGCCAAGGAACTTTTGTTTGTCCATATCAAAATCGGTTGCACGATGGGTCACGAACTTGTCGATTTCGACGAAAGTATTTGGGTCGAGAAGATCAAAGATGCGCTCACGTGCAGTTTTGCGACCGGCAGCATGTTGCTTGACTATTCTGTCCTCGCCTCCGCCCAATTCGGCTTGACGACTGTTTTCTTCTAAAAGCTGAAATTTGTTTTCTGATGACATGATTTTTGGTTTATGTTAATCAGTAAATTTTTATTCTATTATTACCATCGGTTGATCACCATTAACGGTATCTCCTTCTTTAACAAGGATTCGTTTTATTTTGCGATCCTGTTTTACTTTGTATTCACTTTCCATTTTCATGGCTGACACAATCACCACGGTTTCACCGGCTTTCACCAGATCGCCTTCTTTGAAAAGCACTCTCACTACTTTACCCGGCATTGGTGATGAAATCGTATTTTCATCTTCACCATCGTCCTTGCGGCGATTCATCAGGTATTTTGTTTCAGCATCTATGATTTCCACATCATAAGTCTCATAAAGTGTATTCACCAGATAGCTTTTACTATTTTTTGCTTCAACAAGTTCAACGTTAAATGAGCGACTATCATGTAAAATACTGTAAACACCTTTATCCACCTCAACGATGTCAATTTCATAGCATCGTTTATCGATCAGGATAGAGAATTTGGTTCCCTCACGGCTAAGCACCTCAATGTTCGAAAGGCGGTCATTTATTTTTATTTCGTACGACATTGTTATTCAGTGTTTTAATGATTAAAAGCGCAAGGCTGAACGTTTTCTTCCAAAGTCTTTCCAGTTATTGCCTAACTGTTGTTTCGTATTGGGTTGGCTTTGAAGCGACTCAAGTTTTGTGATATAATCGACGAAAGCAGCGATAGCCGCCATATCGATACTGCGTTCGGTACTCGTATTTTGCTTCTTCAGATATTGCTGATTTTCCTCGATGAAATGCGTATTATAGCGTCCTTTTATAAAATCGGGCACTTCCAAAATACGGTGCAGATAAGGGATTGAAGTTTTGATACCGGTAATTTTATAGGAGAACAGGGCACGTTTCATGCGAGCAATGGCTTCATCACGTGTTTCGGCCCAAACGATCAATTTTGAGATCATCGGGTCGTAATACATCGGTATTTCGTAGCCTTTATAAACATATCCGTCGTGGCGAACACCCAAACCCAGTGGCTCGCGAATGTGCTTGATCACTCCCGGACTTGGCATGAAATTATTATCGGGATCTTCGGCATAAATACGCACTTCGATGGCATGCCCTTTTTGTTTGAGGTCTTCCTGCTTGAAGGCCAATGGTAATCCGTTAGCGACATTGATTTGCTGTTTAACAAGATCAACACCCACAACACGCTCTGTGATAGGATGTTCAACCTGTAAACGGGTATTCATTTCAAGAAAATAATAATTCAAATTATCGTCAACGATAAATTCTATGGTTCCGGCACCATAATAATTTACGGCTTTGGCAGCAGCAACAGCATCGGCACCCATTTTCATCCGAACTTCAGGTGTCATGATGGGTGAAGGGGTTTCTTCAACCACTTTTTGGTGACGGCGCTGCACCGAACATTCACGTTCGAAAAGATGAACAATATTACCGTGTTTGTCGCCTAAAATCTGAAATTCGATATGATGTGGCGATGAAATGTATTTCTCAATATAAACGGCATCATCTCCAAAAGCTGCTTTAGCTTCGGAGCGTGCACCACTGATGGCGTTGATGATATCTTCTTCATTCTTTACAAGGCGCATACCTTTTCCGCCACCACCTGCACTCGCCTTGATCATCACCGGAAGACCAATGTTATGAATAACTTCAATGGCAGTTTTGATATCGGTAATGGCTTCGGTGGTACCTGGAACGACCGGAACACCGGCAGCAATCATCGTTTTACGGGCAGTGATTTTATCGCCCATCGTGTCGATGGCGTAAGGTGATGGCCCAATAAAGATAATACCTTCTTTTTCGCACATCCGTGCAAAATCGGCATTTTCTGAAAGAAAACCATAACCTGGATGGATAGCATCGGCGCCTGTTAGTTTGGCCGCTTCGATGATTTTGTCTTTGCGCAAATAACTCTCGGATGAAGGCGCAGGCCCAATCGCAACAGCATCGTCGGCATACCGGACGTGCATGGATTTGCGATCGGCATCAGAGTAAACGGCAACAGTTTCGATACCCATTTCACGGCAGGACCGCATAACCCTGATGGCAATCTCTCCCCTATTCGCAACGAGAACTTTTTTAATCATATTTATACATTAAATAGTTGTAATTCAGTAAGATTCCCCTTAATTATACCCATAAAAAAGCGGGTAAAGATATACAAATTCTTCAAATAAGGATATTTGAATTGTTTTAGAAACGAATATTCGTACAAGAAATAAATTAACTTTGCTATTAAGTATTAAGAAGTATTTGATGTTGAACCTGAATTTTTAGATAATTCAAATTATTTCCATTTATACAATTTTCAATTGTCCATTTTCAATTGTCCATTACTTATGATCTCAGCGATGAAAATATTTTTCCGATCTATAACCATGGTTTTCATGGCTTTAACGATCCCCTGTTTTGCTCAATCCGGATTGATGGCTGTAAAAATAGACAGTCTCGAAACAGCTTTACAGAAAGCTCCGTTAAACGAGAAATCCGGTATTATGGCGCAAATCATTCAATTGTCAGCACCATATAATCAAAATCTTGCGGCGGTTTATTCGAGACAGATTCTTCGAATGCCCGATGATCAAGCCGGTTTTTATTCGAAATACCAGGCTTCTATTTTCATATCTTCTGAAAGCGCAAAAAACCTGAAAAACGATTCTGCAGTTTATTTTTTAGATATCGCTAAGACTTATTTACAAAAATCAATCAATCAGCAAAATAACTTTGCAGGAGAATCTATTATAAAAGTTATTTCAGGTATCACTTCGGAGAATAAACCGGACAAAAGCGGGTTCAAAATGCAGTCGGTTCTTTTATTGATATCAGGGATTGTGCTTTTACTTCTAATAATCACTGTTTATGTGTTCAACCGCCGAAAGAAACTGCATCAGCTTGAACTGGAATCAAAATTAGCAGAAATTGAATCTTTGAAAGCCAAAATCCGGGAAAGTGAAAAACAAACCGAAGATGAGGTGAATAAACGGATCGTTACTTTAAATGAAAAGTTGGCACAAACAAAACAGAAAGACTTAGAACTTAAAAAAACGCTCAAGAAAGCCGAAGACGCAAACTACCTGAAAAACGCGTTTTTGGGTATCATCAGTCATGAAATTAGAACTCCGTTAAACGGTATTATCGGTTTTTCGAGTTTGCTCGAGACAGAACTGGCGATGCTCGAAAACAAAGAATTGTATGAATATGCCGAAGGGATTCAGGAGAGTGGCGACAGGCTTCTAAACTTACTGAACAACATCATCGATATCAGTAAAATTGAAGCCAACGATATTGAGGTTGATCTTCATCCTTGCAAAATTGACGAAATTGTCAATAATATTTTCGACTTGTATGTTTTCGCTGCCAATGAAAAAGGTCTGGCTTTTAAATCGAAACTCATTGATGTGCCGCAGGTGATTGCCGACAATGCCAAACTCATGCGCGTTGTACACATCATCGTTGACAATGCCATCAAATATACAAACGCAGGATTTGTCAATATCTCAACCGGATTTGTGCCTGACAGCAACGAAGTGTTGATTCGGGTAAAAGACACAGGCGTTGGCATCGAGGCTAACTACCAGAAACATCTGTTCGAGGCATTCAGGCAGGAAAGTAGTGGTTTCAGCCGCTCATTTCAGGGTGCCGGATTGGGACTTCCATTAGCCAAACGCCTGCTCGATCTGATGCATGGCCGAATCGAAATCAACAGCATGCATAATGTCGGGACAACTGTTGACATTTACATTCCTTGTGAAGGTAGTTTTGCTAAATCACAATTTGATGATAAAGAAGAGGTTAACCTTGTTGAATCGAACAAATTAGACATCTTTATCGTTGAAGACGACCGCATGAACCGCATGGTGCTTCAAAAGATTCTGCAGAAATCAGGACACATCACCATGGCCGTTGACGGTGACGAAACGATGAAAATAATCAGCGAACGTTACAAAAAAGGACATCTGTTTCAGGTGATGCTTTTCGATATTAATCTTCCTTCACCCTGGGATGGCATCCGGCTGATGCAGACCATAAGAGCCGAATACAAAGAATACCGCTACATTCCATTTATCGCACAGACGGCTTATGCCATGGCCGGCGACCGTGAAAAGATGCTCGAGTCAGGCTTCGATGACTATTTGGCTAAACCGATCAGTAAGAACGAACTGATGACGATCATTAAAAATCAGTTAGCTAAATTTAAAGGAATCAAATCCTGATCGCTGATTTTGCAAAATCTGTACCTTTGCCCCATCTTTGAACGTTTCATGTATGGATTACATACTTGAAATTCATTGGATTAACTTAAATATTAAAAGATCATGTCAGAAAAAATTTCAACAAAGGTGGCACCCGGTGTAGCAACAGGCGATAGTTTACAGGAGATATTCCGCATTGCAAAAGCCAATCAGTTTGCTTTACCTGCGGTTAATGTTACCGGAACAAACACTTCAAACAGCGTGATGGAAGCCGCAAAAGCTGTTGGCTCGCCTGTAATTATCCAATTCTCGAACGGTGGAGCTGCATTTTATGCAGGTAAGGGTGTATCGAACAGTGGCGAAAAAGCAGCCATTTTGGGAGCAATCTCAGGTGCCATTCATATTCACACAGTGGCCGAAATGTACGGGATTCCGGTGGTATTGCATACCGATCACGCTGCAAAGAAATTATTGCCGTGGATTGATGGTTTATTGGATGCCGGCGAAAAACATTATAAACAATTCGGCAAACCTTTATTCAGCTCGCACATGCTCGATCTGTCGGAGGAACCGCTCGAAGAAAATCTGGAGATATGCAAAACCTACCTCGAACGCATGTCGAAGATGGGCATGACCTTAGAGATTGAACTTGGCATCACCGGTGGTGAAGAAGACGGTGTTGACAACTCGGGCGTTGACAGCTCGAAGCTTTACACACAGCCCGAAGAAGTTGCAAAAGCATACAAAATACTCAGTTCGGTAAGCGACCGTTTTACTATTGCAGCTGCTTTTGGCAATGTACACGGTGTTTACAAACCCGGTAATGTGAAACTACAACCTATTATCCTGCACAATTCGCAGGTTTACATTCAAAAGGAATTCAACACTGGTGTGAATCCGGTTAATTTCGTGTTTCATGGCGGATCGGGTTCCGAACCTGCACAAATCAGTGAAGCATTGACTTACGGTGTTGTTAAAATGAATATCGATACCGATACCCAGTGGGCGTTTTGGGATGGCATCAGACTTTTCGACCAGAAAAACCACAATTATCTGCAAGGCCAGATTGGCAACCCCGAAGGTGCCGACAGTCCGAACAAGAAATATTACGATCCACGCAAATGGCTCCGCGAAGGCGAAAACTCAGTGATAGAACGACTGAAGGTTGCCTTTAGCGATTTAAACTGCATCGGTCGCTATTAATCAGGATTTGGTAAAATAAAAAACGGGCTGCCTTTCGCGAGGTGGCCCGTTTTTTTGGGTTGGTTGGTAGGTTGACCTGTCTGCCGAAAGCGTCAGCCAGGCAGGTTGGTTGGTAGGTTGATAAGTTGAAAGGTTGATGAGTTGATTGACATTTTACCAAACTAAATGTACTTTTGGGGCAGATAGCCACCCGTAAAACGAAATAACTGCCTAAATCATGATTAAAACCGAAATTATTGTTCATCGCGACCAGCAGCGGATCAAACTCGATTTCCCTTACGATAGTAGCCTATCGAATAAAATAAAGCAGATTGAAGGGGCTGCCTGGAGCAAAACCCACAGGGCGTGGCTTATACCGAATACCGAGGAGGCGCTGAATCAATTAAAAAAACAGTTTCAGGAAGCTGAACCCATCGAAATAAAAACTGTAAACAACAATACCACGATCCAAATAAGGCATGATGAAGTGTCCGCTGCAGAAATAAAGCCAAAAATAAAACCCAGGAAGGCTTCAGTTGAGATCGTTGTAGAGGGCAAACAAATTCAGCTAAAACTACCAAAGAATGAAGTCGATATCCAATTCATCCGCACTTTTCAATATGTGCGTTGGAATAAGTCGGAATACTACTGGGTAATACCAACGTACGGTAATAATCTTGAACTGCTACAGAACTATTTTGGTGAAAGAATTTCGCATTTAGAATTCAAGATGGCACCAAAACCACCTGATATTTCGGAACTGAAGAACTTAAAACCAGTTTTGACCTTAGCTGCATTAAACGCAGAAGATATCAGTGAAATAGAAAGTTTCAGGCAATGGATGGAACAAAAACGCTATAGTGATTCCACGGTGGAAACGTATGTGATGGCTATTGGCATGTTTCTGCGATTTATTAAACCAAAAACAAGTGCCGAAGCAATCAACGAGGATATGCGCCGTTTCGTTTACCAGTATATGATACCTCGTAAGCTAAGTTTTTCGTATCAAAATCAAGTGGTGAATGCTGCTAAATTATTTTTCAAGCTGATACGAGGTTCGGTGCTGATAACCGAGCAATTGGAACGACCTCGCCGCGAGCATAAATTACCAAATGTGTTGAGCAAAGAAGAAGTGAAGTTGATTTTAAATGCATTACCCAATAGTAAGCATCGAACGATGTTGAGTTTGATTTATGCTTGTGGGCTACGACGTAGTGAATTATTAAATTTAAAACCCGCCAACATTGATTCGAAACGACACTTGCTATTGATACTGAATGCCAAAGGAAAAAAAGACAGGGTGATACCGATTTCGGACAAATTGATTGATATGCTTCGTGACTATTATAGGATGTATAAACCAAAAATTTGGTTGTTTGAAGGGCAAAATGCAGGTGAACAATATTCTGAAACAAGTTTGCAAGCTGTATTAAAGCAGGCCATTGAAAAGGTAAAAATCATGAAACCTGTTACCTTACATTGGTTGCGACATTCGTATGCCACACATTTGTTGGAATCGGGGACAGATTTGCGGTACATACAGGAACTGCTTGGACATAAGAGTTCGAAAACCACAGAGATTTATACCCATGTAAGCGAAAAAAGTTTACAAAAAATAAATAGTCCTTTTGATGACTTATGAAAAAATAATTAACTTTGAAAAGAAATAATAAACAATAAACCTGCACATATCCAGCCGATTTGGCATATATTGTACAGTTTTTATGTACATATAAACGAGTTAGGCAACAGCATGCAACAACTCTGCATTTTGATAAATATTACCTATAACTTCACAGTTTTCAGGGTTACAACTTTCACCAAACCAATGCGAAAAAGCCCATCCGTCACGGTTTAAAACAAACGATGCAAACTTTTC
>CANNKD010000056.1 GCA_947505205.1 Bacteroidota bacterium
AGCCAGTCTGCATAACAAGAAACTCCGTGATTGCCGCATCCATTTCAACTCAAATCATGAAATCCGTTTAGAGACAACCCTGTTTATTACCGAGGGCGATTCAGCTTCCGGAAGTATTACAAAAAGCCGGGACGTTCAGACACAGGCTGTCTTCAGTTTGAAAGGTAAACCATTGAATTCATATGGGTTAAGTAAAAAGATTGTTTACGAAAACGAAGAATTTAACTTACTGCAGGCCGCACTGAATATCGACGATTCTCTCGAAAATCTACGCTACAACAATGTTGTTATCGCCACAGATGCCGATGTTGATGGCATGCATATTCGTTTGCTTTTACTCACATTTTTTCTTCAGTTTTATCCTGATTTGGTGCGTGGTGGGCATATTTATATACTTCAAACACCACTTTTCCGTGTTCGAAATAAAAAAGAAACAATTTATTGTTACAGCGATGAAGAAAGACAGAATGCCATCAAAAAATTGGGCACCAACCCGGAGATAACCCGATTTAAAGGCCTTGGCGAAATATCTCCTGATGAATTTTCCTTTTTCATTGGACCAAGTATGCGTTTAGAACCGGTGATTTTAAAACGCGATACCTCGATAAACGAAATTCTGGAATATTATATGGGCAAAAACACACCCGACAGACAGCAGTTTATTATCAATAACCTTCGCTTGGAAGCTGAAATGGTAGAAGAATAAATGTTTAGTTCGTAAGTTATTAAATATGATGTATTTGCTATATTTTGGATAGCTGAAATCCTCATAATTTTCATGAAAATGTAATAATATTTCTGTAATGAAAATACTTAGCCATTTTATTCTTTTCCTTGCAACTCTTAGTCTGCAAGCTCAGGTAACCTTTAAAATAATCGGTTTACCTGCATCCACCCCACCTAACGCAACTATTTATATTGCAGGTAGTTTCAACGAATGGAATCCGGGAAATCCTTCACATCTACTTGTAAATAATGCTGATGGCAAACCTGAGATTACTTTGCCAGCCGGTACCGGAACTTTTGAATTCAAATTTACACGCGGAAACTGGGAAAGTTGTGAAGGAAGCTCTAACGGAAGTCAGATATCAAACAGAACTTTCACTTACGGTAACGGGCAAACTATTGATATCAACATTGCCGGATGGGAAGATATGGATGGTGGAGGATCGGGTAACAGCACAGCCGCACCGAATGTTCATATAATTAGTGAAGCCTTCGAAATGCCACAATTGAACAGAACCAGGCGAATCTGGATTTACCTTCCACCCGATTATGATACGACAACAAAATCATATCCGGTGCTTTATATGCACGACGGACAAAATATATTTGACATAAAGACCTCGTACGCAGGCGAATGGGAAGTTGATGAGACGCTAAATAACCTGTTCTATCAAAAATATGAAGTTCCAATCGTTGTTGCCATCGACAATGGCGGAAGCAATCGAATCGCAGAATACACTCCTTGGCGTCATCCAACTTATGGCGGTGGTAACGGTGAGAAGTATGTGGCTTTTATCGTTGAGACACTAAAACCTTATATTGATGCACATTTTCGAACTAAAACTGGTGCCAACTCAACCGGGATTATGGGAAGCTCATTAGGTGGATTAATCTCACATTATGCCATGGTCACTTATCCTGAGATATTTAGTAAAGCCGGACTTTTTTCGCCATCCTATTGGTTTTCAGATACGGTAAATACCTACACAGCAGCAAATTTCAACCCGGCAAATATCCGTGCGTATATGATGTGTGGAAACAATGAAGGTGATCCTGATATGGTTCCTGATATGCAGGAAATGGCGAATTTGCTTACAGATCAAGGTCTTTCCAGCACAAATATTCAGGTGAAAGTGATTGCAGGTGGCCAGCATAATGAAAAACTATGGCGCGAACAATTTGCCGAAACTGTGAAATGGTTGTTTCAGTTGACACAAGATATTCCGGAAACAGATAAGCCTGTCAAAATAGGTTATTTCTACCCAAATCCTGCTTCGGATAAGTTATTTTTCATGAAAGGCCTAACGAATGAATGGCCTTATCATATTGATTTTATTGCTGAATCAGGTGTTTTAGTCAAATCAATTGATGAATATATCATCTTCCCATTGAAAATTGATGATCTGAAACAAGGAAACTACATTATCCAGGCATCATTTAACCAATCATCTATAAACCAGATGATTATTAAGCAATAATCCTTGAATATTTACATTTCTGGTTCACAAAGTCTTCTCACAATACAATTCAAGTCAACAAAAAAAAGAGCTACTTTACGTTGAAAGCAGCTCTTTGTTCATAAAATTAAAATGTGGATTAATTTCGGTTAATTAAGAATCATTTAAATAATAATGTACATATCAACAGAACAACTAAATGTCTGACCATCACCCAATTGGAATTCAGTTAATGCTGGGCTACCCAAGCCACCTGATCCATACCACCCAATAAAATCACCTACTGTCCAGTTACCGGTGTTATCCAGATCTTTCCAAACATCTAAATAATAATTACCGGGATTAACATTTAGAATTGTAAATGACACATTGGCTCCAGATCCGGTAACAGATCCAAATTTAATCGGTTGATTGGCATTCCAGTTATCCCAGGATGAATAAAGACTCACTTTTGCATTCGAAAGATCACCTGATGTACCTGCCGGGAATTTAGCAGTACCTGTAACCTGTGTAACAGCTGCTAAAACAGTTAAAGCACCATTACCTGATGCCGTTCCACCTTTTCCATCAGAAACTGTTACTGTTACTGAATGAGCTCCCTGAGCCGAAGGTGCTGTCCAGGTAACCGAGGACCCCGATCCTGAAATAGCGCCACCCGTTACTGTGTAACTGTAAGTGAGCACATCATTATCGGCATCTGTGGCGGTCACACTAACCGAAACAGTTCCATTCGCATTAACACTGGAAGGACTTACAACCACTGCCGAAACTACAGGATTTGCATTCGATGGTGTGCTTTCTTTTTTACATGAGATGACGGACACCGCCAAAACCATGGCAATAACAACGATTAAGGATAAATTTTTCTTTTTCATAAAATTTGTTTTAGTTAATAATAATTAGTTATTTTGATTAGTAAAAATCCATATTAATTTAACAATCAGTAACTTAACTTCAATTAAATCTTGCTATTCAATTTATTTTTCCAAGAGAAATTTTAAAGAACGTTTTTTGCTGAAAATCTAATAAATAATGTTCCATTTATTTAGTTTTGAACTTTACTTATGTAAAGATAATACAATCAAAATTAAATACAATCTTTTCAATAAAAATAATTATTCCTAAATAATATGGTCAACTGAAAAATTCGTGAAAAGTAATTCATAAATAATAGTCATTCAATGCTTTATAATAATAATTCAATCTCAAATATTGATGCCATGAAATTTTATAAATTTTCATCATTCAAAACCCATCAAAATAGAAGATTGAATGATACCTTTGAATTCAATTTTGAAATTAAAAACATTTTTTATGGATAACTTCACATTTTATAATCCCACGAAAATTTTCTTCGGAAAAGACCGATTGAACGAATTGGTAACTTTAGTTCCAAAGGATAAAAAGATTCTAATACTGTACGGTGGTGGAAGCGTTATTAAATATGGGACATTGGATAAAATTAAATCTGCTTTAAACGGATATCAAATCATTGAGTTTGGAGGTATTGAACCAAATCCTCGATATGATACGTTAATGAAAGCAGTTGAGTTAATTAAAAAGGAGAAAATCGGATTTCTGCTTGCTGTTGGAGGCGGTTCGGTCATCGATGGTACAAAATTTATCTCGCTGGCTTCACTCATTTCGGAAGAACAATCACTCAAACTACTATTCAAAGGATATGGTAGTTTACCCTTAACGGACGCAATTCCTTTTGGCACAATACTTACCCTTCCTGCAACAGGATCAGAAATGAATGCTGGTGCTGTTGTCAGTCATGGAGATAGTAAATATGTGGTAATGGGACCATTAACCTATCCGAAATTTTCATTTCTCGATCCAACCCTCACATTTACTTTACCCGAAACACAAATTGCAAACGGAGTTGCCGATGCATTCGTGCACGTTATTGAGCAGTATCTTACATTTCCAGCTGGGGGTTATTTTCAGGATCGGACTGCCGAAGGAATTTTAATGACACTCATTGAAATTGGCAGAAAAACAATTGAAATGCCTACCGATTATGAACTTCGTGCAAATCTTGTTTGGAACGCAACCATGGCACTAAATGGATTGATTGGAATGGGAGTTCCATCAGATTGGAGTACACACATGATTGGTCATGAATTAACTTCTTTGTTTGGAATTGATCACGCAAAATCACTGGCAATTGTACTGCCCTCACTCATGGTTATTCGGAAAGATAAAAAAAGAGCCAAACTCATCCAATTTGCTGAACGTGTCTGGGAAATCGAAGAAAAAGACGATGACAAAAAAATTGATCTGGCTATCAGCAAAACGCGTGAATTTTTTGAGAGTCTGGGCATAAAAACCAGGTTGTCTGATTATGGAATTAAAGCCAATGACATTGACAAAGTGATTCAAGGACTTAAAAACAAAGGATTTGTCGCACTTTCAGAATCGAGAGACTTGACTTTGGATGTCGCGCGTAAAATTCTTGAAAACGCATTATAAAAGAAAACAAAAGTTAATTAGCTTTCATTCAATCTTTTGTATGCTTTACCGATGTTTTGGACGATGTCGCTTGCAATGAGACTTTCCATTCCCATTTCTTCAACTGCTAAATCCCCGGCAAGACCATGTAAATAAACACCCAGTTTGGCGGCTTCCAGCGGTGTATAATGTTGAGCCAATAAACCGAGAATAATTCCTGTCAAAACATCGCCGCTGCCGGCAGTTGCCATTCCCGGATTTCCGGTTGAATTAAACCAGCAATTTCCATTTGGATCAGAAATACATGTGTGTGCTCCTTTTACAACAATAATAAGCTTATGACGCACTGAGAAATCTCTCTGAAACAATAATCTTTCAAAACTATTTGACCATTTCCCGACCAACCTTTCAAATTCCTTTGGATGCGGTGTAAGAATACTTCCTGCTGGAAGAAAAGACAACCAGGTTTTGTTTTCTGAGAGAATATTTAACGCATCGGCATCAAAAACAACCGGAAATTTTGCTTCCTGAATAAGTAATTTCAGTGCTTTACAAGTTTGTTCGCTTTTTCCAATTCCCGGGCCAACAGCAGCTGAGGTATAATTCAATATATCAGGTAGTTGACTGAAGCATATTTCATTCTGGTCTGCTGAAATCATCGCTTCAGGAAGAGTAGATATCAATTGAAATGCTGAATCTTTTGGCAAATGAACATGCAACAAACCCACACCAGACCGTAAGCAAGCTTTTGCAGCCAAAATCGCCGCCCCAGTTTTGCCCTGCGAGCCGGCAATTAGTAAGGCATGACCAAAAGTCCCTTTATGCGAAAATTTAAGGCGCTTCTTTAAAAAATAATTCACGTCAATTCCAGTCAAAAGATAATCTTTGACATACATCGAATCTAAAAAACCCTGGTGAAGTCCAATTGGCAAAACTTCCCAAAGGCCGACTATAAATTCATATTCGGGAAAAAGAAAAGCCAATTTCGGAAATTCAAACGTAAAGGTATAATCAGCATTAATGCACTTATCTTTTTGAATATCAATCGGTTGATCCGTAAATAATCCTGAAGGAATATCTATTGAAATCACAACTGCTTCACTTGCATTTATTTGATCTATCACATCGGCAACAAAGCCATTAATCCTTTTATTCAATCCAGAACCAAAAATGGCATCCACAACAACATCCTTTTTTTGAATTTTCGGAAAATCTGCAGCGGTCTTCAATTCAAAAATTTGATTTTCAGCTATTTTCTTCACTCTCAACAGATTGATATTGAAATCAGCCGAAGTGCTATTTGAAGGCAAAATTGTAAAAATACACACGTTAAAACCAATGTTAATCAGCATTCTACCAAGTGCCAACCCATCGCCTCCATTGTTTCCCGATCCACAAAAAATCCAAATTTTCTGTGATTGTGAAATATGAGCTGTCATTCGCAGGAAAACCGCTTTAGCCGCTCTTTCCATTAAGTCGATTGAGGCAACAGGCTCATTTTCAATCGTATAAATATCAGCTTCTCTTATCTTAGCAACGCCTGGTATTTTCATTAGATATATTTTACAATTTGATAACCCCAAAGTTAACTACAAATTATCATGAAGCATCGCTTAAAATTCAAGATTGCTAAAACTTCAGCAAATTATTACAAGACTGTATAAGGCAGAAGTAAAAATATTTAAGGGTCATTTCAGTCTTTTTGCCAAAATAAAACCGTAACGAATTGATTTACTTTTATTTCAAAAATGAAAATTATTTTCAATAATAAATATTTGAGTTTATATTTTTTTAAATTAGTGTATCTTTGCATGAACAATAAACACAAAAGATCATGATAAAAAAACTATTCACACTTTCGCTTGTTGGTGCGTTAGTCTTGTCTTGTACACAACAACCTTCAAAAGTACCTGAAACCAAAAAAGTAGTTGTTTCAGAAGCTGATCAGCAACTCATCACAAAAGCATCAGCTGTATTTGCCCAACTGCCCAAAGGCGGTGATCCTGAAAGTAAAATTGCCCAACTCGGTAAAAAGCTCTATCACGAATCTTCAATTTCCATGAATGGAAAATTAAGTTGCAATTCATGTCACAATATCAGCACTTATGGTGTCGATAATTTGCCTACTTCTCCCGGTCATGAAGGGAAATTGGGCGGAAGAAATAGTCCAACCACTTTTAATGCCAATATTCATATCGCACAATTTTGGGATGGCCGTGCAGCAGATTTGGAAGCTCAGGCAAAGGGTCCGGTTTTAAATCCTATTGAAATGGGCATGCATTCAGCTGCCGATGTTGAAGCAAAACTTCAGGCAATTGCTGATTATAAACCATTATTTGCAGAGGTATTTCCAGAAGAAGCACAGCCAATCACGTTTGACAATTTTGCTAAAGCAGTAGCTGCATACGAAAAAACCCTCGTTACACCAGCACCTTTCGATACTTTCTTAGCCGGAAATGCAGACGCTATCACTGCTGATCAAAAAAAAGGCTTGAATTTATTCATCGAAACAGGTTGCATTGCCTGTCATACCGGAGCTGGTTTGGGCGGAAATAATTTCCAAAAATTCGGACTTGTAAAAGGGCCATATTGGGAATTTACACACTCAACAAGCAAAGATCTTGGAAAAGGGAGTTTAACGGGCAATGAAACTGATAATTACATTTTTAAAACACCTTCACTCAGAAATATCCAAAAAACGGCACCATATTTCCATGATGGAAGCGTAAACAATCTGGATGAAGCAGTTAAATTAATGGCTTATCTTCAATTAGGCAAAGAACTCAATCAGGAGGAAGTTGGTAAAATTGTTACCTTTCTGCAATGTCTGACCGGAGAAATTCCTGCGCATGCCCTTTAATAAAAAATAAATAATAAAAAAAGCTCTCTTGTTTTGAGAGCTTTTTTTTTATTATTCAACTCAAATTCAACACGTTAAAAATCATTTCTGTAAATATTAAAGGAATAATATGCCAAAAAAAGATCGCCGAAATACACATTTTATAGAAGATGTTACCATAATTGATGCTGCAGCTGAAGGTGTTGCCGTCGCCAAACCAAACGAAAAAGTCGTTTTCATTCCATTTGGCGCACCTGGTGACATTGTGGATCTGGAAGTTTTCAAGAAAAAGAAAAACTATTTCGAAGGAAGAATCATCAACATTAAACATCTTTCAGACCAACGCACAAAACCAGCGTGTCAACATTTCGGACTTTGTGGCGGTTGTAAATGGCAACATCTTGATTATCAATGGCAACTTTATTACAAACAGAAACAGGTTAAAGATAATTTTGAACGAATTGGAAAGATAGCTTACCCCGAAATTAAACCCATCATCGCTTGCAAAGATCAGTTTTTTTACCGCAATAAGTTGGAATACACATTCTCAAACCGTAAATGGTTTACCGATGGAATTCCTTCGGATGTGGACAAACAAGCTGTTGCGTCAGGATTGGGTTTTCATCTTCCAGGTATGTTTGACCGAATTCTTGATATCGAACATTGTCATTTACAACAAGATCCTTCTAATCGTATCAGATTGGCTATCAGAGACTTTGCAATACAAAATGCTTATAGTTTTTATGATGCGCGAACACATGAAGGTTTACTGCGAAATTTGTTTATCCGAAACACAACTCGAGGTGATCTCATGATAAATCTTGCAGTCGGATATGAGGACGAGCGAGTCGAAAAAGAATTGCTACCATTTATTCGAAAATCTTTCCCTGAAATCACGTCATTGATGTGGGTCGTCAATACCAAAAAAAACGACATCATTAATGATTTGAAAATCAGTCTATTTCACGGCGAACCATTTATAACCGAAATAATGAAATCTCCAAAAGGCGAATTCCAAGATCTGAATTTCAGAATTGGACCGGTTTCATTTTACCAGACAAACTCTCAACAGGCCGAACAATTGTATAAAGTTGCATTCGATTTTGCAGGTGTAAAAGGCGATGAATTGGTTTATGACCTTTATACGGGAACCGGCACAATTGCGAATTACTTTGCCGGTTTTGTGAAGAAAGTTATCGGGATCGAATATGTGGCTGAAGCAATTGCTGACGCAAAAGTGAATGCCAATTTAAATGGCATCACAAACACATCTTTTTTTGCAGGTGATATAGTTGATGTTTTGAATGAAACTTTTGTAAATGAAAATGGTAAACCAGACATTATAATCACCGATCCACCTCGTGCAGGGATGCACGAAAAAGTTATTAATCAGATACTTACCATAAATCCAGAAAGAGTGGTTTACATAAGCTGTAATCCTGCTACTCAGGCACGTGACTTGCAACTACTTGATCAACAATATGAGGTTTTGTCAGTGCAACCGGTGGATATGTTTCCACAAACGCACCATGTAGAGAATGTTGTATTATTAAAAAGAAGAAAATCTTAAATGGTTGCCAGAATCTTATCAACTTCGCATTTCAGTTCAGCATAATTAAGCGATTCACCTTGAACAATCAACTGTGCCTGAGAGTAATAAATATTTCTTTTACGCAGATGATTGATAATGTAACTTTTTACTTCTTCATCCTTTTTGTTCAATAACAATGGCCGTTTCCTTTTTGAATCTTTCAGTCGGGTCAAAATACTGGCAATATTCATTTTTAAAAAAATAGTCAAGCCCAACTTATTCATCCAGACCATATTATCATAAAAACAAGGCGTTCCTCCACCAGTAGCAATCACCACATTATCGAGTACAGCCGTTTCTTTAAGTAACTGGCTCTCCAGTTTTCTAAAAAGCACCTCATCATATTTTACAAAAAAATCGGCGATGGATATTTTGAACCTCTCTTCAAAGAGATCATCCAAATCAAAACTATTATATCCCAAAAGTTTGGCGAGTTTATGCGAAACTGTACTTTTCCCTGAACCCATATAACCAACAAGATAAATTCGCATATACGATTGATGTTGATTATTTATAAATTGGCATTCAGTTACTTACGTGAAATTACTTTCTTGACAGCAGCAATGATATCCTGCGATTCCAGACCATAATAGGTGAGCAATTCATCAGGTGTACCACTTTGGCCAAATTGATCATTTACTGCAACCATTTCAAGAGGAAGAGGAAACTCACGCACTAACAATTGGGCAATACTATCACCTAAGCCACCATTTCGTTGGTGTTCCTCTGCAGTAACAACACATTTTGTTTTTCTCACTGATTCAAGAATTGCTGTATCATCCAATGGTTTAATCGTGTGAATATTAATCAGTTCAGCGTGGATTCCTTCTTTTTCAAGCTGTTGAATTGCTTCTATTGCTTTCCAGACAAGATGACCTGTAGCAAAAATACTTACATCGGTTCCCTGCTGCAACATCTGAGCTTTACCAATAATTAAGGGTTCCGTATCTGAAGTAAAATTCGGCACTTTCGGGCGTCCAAACCTAAGATAAACAGGTCCGTCATAAGCTGCAATTGCGTGAACAGCAGCTCTGGTCTGGTTAAAATCACAAGGAACGATCACCGTCATTCCCGGAAGCATTTTCATTAATCCAATATCTTCAAGAATCTGATGTGTTGCACCATCCTCCCCAAGCGTAACACCGGCATGAGAAGCACAAATCTTCACATTTTTACCAGAATAAGCCACAGACTGACGTATTTGATCATAGACCCGTCCTGTGCTGAAATTCGCAAATGTCCCTGTAAAAGGAATAAAACCACCGATGGTCAAACCAGCAGCGATCCCAATCATATTTGCCTCAGCAATTCCTGTTTGAAAAAAACGTTCAGGGAAATCCTTAACAAAAGCATCCATTTTTAGCGAACCGATTAAATCGGCGCACAAAGCAACCACTTTTGGATTTGCTTTACCAACTTCGTGCAATCCGACACCAAATCCAGATCTTGTATCCTGATAATTCTGAATTATAAATTCCATATTTTTAACTTTATTACAAATATTCGATTAGCTGTTGATTAATAATCACCTAAAGTTTCTTCGAGTTGACTCAAAGCATTTTTCAATTGTTCATCTGTTGGAGCTGCACCGTGCCATTTGTGCGATCCAACCATAAAATCAATCCCTTGACCCATCTCAGTCTTCATTAATAATAACTGAGGTTTACCTTGATGAGCTGTTTTACGAGCCAGTTCAAGTGTTTCAACAACTTCTTGCATATTATTTCCATCGAAAGAATTTACAATCCAACCAAAAGATTCATATTTAGCACCCAAATCTCCCAAAGGCATCACTTTTGAAACTGGTCCATCTATCTGTTGTCCATTATAATCAATGGCAGCAACCAAATTATCTACGTTTTTCCCTGCTGCATACATAGCCGCTTCCCAAACCTGTCCTTCCTGCTGCTCTCCATCACCCATTAAAACAAATACAAGTGATTGATCTTTAAGCAATTTCTTGGCCTGAGCGGCTCCAATAGCATTCGACATACCTTGTCCAAGCGATCCTGATGAAATTCGCACACCAGGTAATCCTTCATGCGTTGTAGGATGTCCTTGCAAAGCCGAATGCAATTGCCTGAAACTTCCTAAGTCAGAAATTTTAAAATACCCTCTACGAGCCAAAACACTATAAAATACTGGACTAAGATGTCCATTTGATAAGAAGAAAATATCTTCATCCAGTCCATTCATTTCAAATTTTTCAGTCTTCACTTTCATTTCATGAAAATAAAGGGCAGTTAAAAAGTCGGTACAACCAAGCGATCCACCAGGATGACCCGATTGACATCCATGAACCATTCGCACGATATCGCGCCGCACCTGACTGGCAATTCGTTCCAGTTTTTGAATTTCGATCATTTATCTATTTGAATTTAAATGAATTACAAAATATATTTATATTTAGCAATGCACAAAGATACAATACTGAATGTGAAATACAATGAAAAAAATGGATTTAAAAGGACTAAAAGAGGAAAGCCCTTGGAGTAGTCATGAATCGTAAAAAACAACTAAAACGATTCACCCCCAAGGGCTTTAAGTTCGAACTTATAAAACAACCAACCAATTAGACTACAAATGTAAGCTAAATACTAATTATATGCAAATAAAAAATAAGTTTTCGGTTAAAAATAAAAAGTTATCGGTTAAGACAAATCAAGCATTTGAAATCGCCCTATTTAAAAACTGAATAAAAGGAGTTAAAATATTAAAATATTTTATAGTAACATATTGAATATCTGTTAATTGAAAATCGTCAACCGAGATTTTACAAGAGACTACATAATGTTTATACTTAAGCAGATCACCGTTTTTAAAATCGGAAGGGAAGCCTTTTGGTATCCGGCTGTACTTTTCTTCCAACATTGAGCCAAAATTTATTACAAATTCACTTTGATTGAGAATATCCAAAAACTCTTTGGCATTAAAATAAATCTCATTGCGAATAGCTTGCTGAATTTCCGGTTCCGGAGCATAAATTCCACCTCCAATAAAGCAGTTATCAGGTTCAATATGAACATAGTAGCCGGCCTTTTGAGATCCTTTACCTCCATTTGCCATAAAAGCACTCATCGAAATTTTGTACGGCGTTTTATCCTTCGAAAAGCGTATATCTCTGTTTATCCGAAACATACACTTTTTTGCATCCATTCCAATAATTGAAGAATCAAATTTTCCAATTTGTTGAATTGATGCATTTACGAAAACTGAAAATTCTTTTTTCGCTAATTCATACTCTTTTCGGTGAGTTTCGAACCAATCTCGGTTATTATTTTGAGAAAGTGCTTTAAGAAATACTAAAATATTCATCAACAAGATTTTGTATTGAAAACAAAATTAATTATTTTCGTGAAATATTCATACCAATTCATTTATTAACCA
Source organism: Bacteroidota bacterium (assembly GCA_947505205.1). Taxonomy (GTDB): domain Bacteria; phylum Bacteroidota; class Bacteroidia; order Bacteroidales; family F082; genus CAJBPB01. The sequence continues at coordinate 12,455 of CANNKD010000056.1, forward strand.
TGAAACAACTTCAACGATTTCTTATCCCTGTTTACCTGCTTCTTTCAATACAACTTACCTCACAGGCTGCAAATGAAATAATTGGTGCACGAGCTTCTGCTATGGGAAACACCTCGGTTGGTTCAACAGATTTCTGGTCGATACAGAACAATCAAGCCGGAATGGCATTACAAAACTATTTATCGGCTGGTATATATTATCAAAATCGATTCTTGCTCAATGAACTTTCAACGAAAAGTGGAGCCATTGTTGCACCGACAAAATTTGGTGTGTTAGGATTTAGTTTTAATCAGTTTGGTTATAACCTCTATAATGAAAACAAATTTGGCTTGGCTTATGCACGTGCATTCAGCGATCGATTAAGAATTGGAATTCAACTCGATTATCAATCTACAAACGTTGCAGAAGGATACACAAGTGCCAGTTTTGTTACTTTTGAGCTTGGTATCCAGTCGAATATCACCGAAAAACTCTGCGTTGGCGCATATATTTATAATCCCATCAGAATGGAAATTACTGCTTATCCAGGCGATTTGGCACCCATGATTATGCGTTTAGGATTGGTTTATCAATTTACAACTGAATTCAGAGGGATGGCAGATGTTGAAAAAAATTTCGAAACCAATGCCTCAGTACGATTAGGTCTTGAATATGTTATACAGCATAAGTTTTTCATTCGTGCCGGCTTGAGCACAAACCCCGGACTTTTCTCTATGGGAGTTGGCATTCAACTTGGCAGACTTCAATTTGACATTGCGGCCTCAACGCACCAAACACTCGGGATTTCGAGTCAAATAGGTCTCACTTTTCAGCTTGTTAAATCTCAGGCTAATGAAAAATAATCGCAACATATTTGTTCGATACGTAAGGGAAATCATTTTATTGGTCTTCCTCCTAAACTGCATAACGGCTGGCCATGCTCAAGTAAATGACACAACATTAAATGCATTAAGTAATGTTCTTATCGACAGGATTGAGCGATTATCGGAAGACTCGGATGAAGTTATTGATTTTGGTGAATTACTTGATGAATATTTGTTTTTTGTCGAAAATCCAATCAACTTAAACAGCCCAAACGCCGTTGAACTTAGAGATAGTAAACTTATCACTCATTTTCAATATGAAAAACTCACCGAATATGTCAATAATTTTGGACCCATTATGAGCGTTTTCGAACTTGCATCAATTGAAGGCTTCGACAAAGAGACCATCGAAATAATAAGCCCAATCGTGACAACCAGTGAGATAATTCGTGGTAATGACATTCATTTAAATAAAACACTGAAATGGGGGAAAAATAAACTTTTTTTAAGAATGGAGCAGGTTCTTGAAAAAGCACAAGGATACCAAAGTATCGAAGATTCAGCACTTTACCAAAACCCAAATTCAATTTATTTAGGTAGCAGACAAAAAGTTTACGCGAAATATGCTTTTAACTATCGAAAAAAAATCAGGTTCGGGTTTACGTCTGAAAAAGATGCCGGTGAAGTGTTTTTAAAAAACAATGTAAATGACTCTCTAAAGCAACTACTTGGTAATCAATTAAAAAATGGATTCGATTTTTATTCGGCTCATTTATTTCTTTCTGATTTTGGATTTTTAAAATCACTTGCGATTGGTGATTACCATCTTGCTTTCGGACAAGGACTTACCATGTGGTCGGGGCTTTCTTTTGGTAAATCGGGAAGTGCCACGAATATCATGAAATATGGTCAGGGACTCAAACCAAGTGCTTCAGCAAATGAAAACATGTTTTTACGTGGATGTGCTTTCACTTTAAAGCATAGTGATTTTGAACTAACAGCATTTTATTCTAACAAAAAGTTCGATGGAAATATCTCTTCCACCGATTCAGTATCAGGTGAAATAAATTATATTTCAAGTCTGCAAGAATCTGGTTTACACCGCACTGTGAATGAGTTATTGGATAAAGGCGCTATAAAGCAGGAAGTTTTTGGGGGAAATATTACGTACAAAAATCGAATTTTCCAGATTGGCTATACGGCTCATCAAACTAATTTTGACACAGAAATAAATCCAACTGTTTATCCTTATAACCAATTTAGCCTGATGGATAAAAATACCTTTAACCATGGTGCTGATTTTAAAGTTTTCTTTCAAAAAATAGCGTTATTTGGTGAATTCACACAAAGTCAGAGCGGTGGACATGCTACTATTGCTGGCTTAAATGCACAACCTGCAAGTTTTGCATCAATGACAATTGCATACCGAAAATACTCAAAAGATTATCAAAATTTTTACAGCAACGGCTTTGGTGAATCGAGTGAAACAAATAATGAAACCGGAATTTATATTGGTTTAGATACTGATATCGCTGCTAAATGGAAATTAAGTGCATATACAGATTTTTTCAAATTTCCATGGTTACGATATCAAACAGATGCCCCAAGTTTTGGACATGATTATTTCGTTCAACTGAATCACAAAATAAACCGAAAGGCGGATACATACCTACGATTCAGAACCAAAACAAAGATGACAAACAACAACAATCCCTGGAATTCAATCGATTATATAAGTGAATACACAAAAACTTCGACCAGGTTTCATATAAATTATTTGGTAAGTCCTACCTTTGAATTTAGAGACAGGATTGAACTCATTTTATACGATGAAGGATTAAATATTGATAATCAGGGGTTTATGATTTATCATGATGTCGTTTATAAGCCGATTACAAAACCTTTTGAAATCACTTTCCGGTATGCCATTTTCGATTCAGATTCGTACGATAGTCGGATTTACGCTTATGAAAATGATGTATTGTATGCTTTTTCTATACCTGCTTTCAGTGATAAAGGCTCACGGATTTATCTGCTATTTCGTTTGAAAGCTACAGAATCGATCAATTTATGGCTCAGATTTGCCCAAACCTGGTATGCAAACAGAGAAACGATTGGGTCTGGTTCAGAAACAATAAATGGAAATAAAAAGACCGATATCAAGATTCAGATGCAATGGAATTTTTAAATCATTTGAGGTAAAATTGCCCTTAAAATTGAGGAATTAATCATTTAATAAAGTTTGCTTCGTTTTATCAGATATGAAAGCAAAATATGGTTAAATCCTTGTTTGATATCAGCTTTAATATAGTCGATATTATACTGTCCACATTTCAATTTCAATTCCTTATCTTTTACTTCAAATGATTGACGGTAAGCCTGTTGTACTTGAACTGGATTCAGTTTCAATGACTGATGAGTTTCCATATCAACAAACTTGTATGGTCTATTTTCATAATCCAAAGCGGCTTCTTTTGAAGAGTCAAAAACATGAAAAAGGACAACCTCATGTTTATTATAACGCAAATGTTGAAGTGCCGGAAATATTTCCCCGGCTTGATTGACATTATCCATCATATCGCTAAAAATAATCACCAGCGAACGTTGATGACACCGTTCGGCAATTTCATGCAACGAACTGGAAGCGGAAGTGCGCAGTGCTTTTGTTCCAAACTCGTTATCGAGTAATTGCTCGAGTTGAGTGATTACATATTTATGATGAACAGAATTTGATCGTGCCTTGGTATGGAGATTCAATTTATCGGAAAATAGACTTAATCCAATGGCATCACGCTGCCGTTTCATCAATTCGCTGAGCGAAGCTGCCGCGTATATTGAGAAAAGTAATTTTGACGGATCATTCAAATTCTGGGTGGAACCATGTGGGAAATACATCGAAGACGAATGATCAATTACTAATTGACAACGTAGATTCGTTTCTTCTTCAAATCGTTTCACGAATAACTTTTCGGTTTTGCCAAATAACTTCCAGTCGATATTCCGTATCGACTCTCCCCGATTGTATAAGCGATGTTCGGCAAACTCAACCGAAAACCCATGAAACGGACTTTTATGCAAGCCGGTTATAAAACCTTCAACTACCTGACGGGCAAGAAGTTCTAACGATGAAAACCGAGTGTAATTATTTTGATCTAATTGCATTGCCATGTCCTGATAAAACAAAACCCCAACAATTGCTTGAAGGGGTGTAAAATTTACATTTAATGCAGTTACAGTATTGCTTCTAACTTGTTGACCAATACTTGTTTTGGTACGGCACCAACTTGTTTATCAACAACCTGACCACCTTTAAAAAATAAAAGTGTCGGGATATTTCTGATTCCAAATTGTGATGCGGTTCCAACGTTACTATCAACGTCAACTTTAACAACTTTTGCTTTTCCCTGGTATTCATTTCCAATTTCTTCAACAATTGGACCAACCATACGGCATGGACCACACCAAACTGCCCAAAAATCAACCAACACGGGAACCTCTGATTTCAAAACCACTTCTTCGAAGGTGGCGTCTGTTACTTCTAAAGCCATTTTATATAATATTTAATGTTTGAAAATTCTGTGCACAAAGGTAATATTTCTTTAATTGGTGATGCCAACTTACGTCTTCCCAAACTATTTTAATTCATACTGAACAAATGCCATTTCATCGAGAAAATCGAGCACAATTGAAGCATTGATACGATGTTTCTTAGGTCGTAAATTTGTTGAAATGTGTTGAACTGGATCAACAAAAGACACTGAAAACTGCTGCTTACCAGGATTTGACAACAACAAATCTGTCAATTGCTGCAAATTATCTTCATCTGCTTCCTCCAAATTCACTTTAATAAAGACTTCTTTGGAAGTGTTTTCTAAAATACTATCAAGTAACTGCATATCAACAACTTTTGGTTCAATTTTCGTAATATCCCTCATCGATGGCTGCATCATGGCATGTACCATCACAAAGGCTCCAATATCAATCAAATACTTTACTTTCAGATAGACTTCAGTGAAAACCACCAATTCAACAGAGCCAGTTTGATCTTCGACCCTGAATTTTGCATATTGCTTTCCCTGTTGTGAAACCAAATGCTCGGCCAAAACAACTTGTCCGGCGAAAATTACACGGGTTCCTCTCAAAATTTCAGGCTCAGTAACAAGTTGATGAATTTTAGTATTTGAAAAAAAACGAATTGTAGATTTATAACTATCTAAAGGATGAGCACTTATATAAAATCCAATAGACTCTAATTCCATCTGTAACTCTTTCACTTTCGACCATGGTTCGCATTGTGGGAAAGACAATTCAACCATTTCTACACTTGCTTCCTCACCAAATAAGTTAAATTGTGAGGAGTTTTTGGTTTCAAGCATTTGAGCTGCATTACGCATTGCTTTTTCAAGAAAAGTTATCTGTTCATTAGGCTCTTTATAAAAAAACTGAGCTCGGTGGATTCCCTGAAAAGAGTCGAATGCACCGGCAGTCGCAAGTGCTTCAAGATTGCGTTTGTTTACTGCCCGTTGGCTTACCCTCGATAAAACATCTATGAAATCAACAAACTTACCATTTGTATTTCTTTCCTCAAGTATGGCCAAGGCAGCCGCTTCGCCCATATTTTTAATAGCACCTAATCCAAACCTAATTTCTCCTTTACTATTAACTGTAAATTTATATTGCGATTCATTTATATCCGGACCTAGTGTTTTAATTTTCATGCGCCGACACTCTTCCATAAAAAAGGTAACCTGTTTTATGTCGCCGATATTATTACTCAAAACAGCGGCTAAAAATTCAGCCGGATAATTCGCTTTTAAAAAGGCAGTCTGGAAAGCAATCTGCGCATATCCGGTTGCGTGTGATTTGTTAAAAGCGTAATTTGCGAAGGCTTTCCAGTCATCCCAGATTTTATTCAGTATTTTTTCATCATGGCCTTTCTTTTTACCTCCTTCAATAAATAAAGGATAAAGTCCGGCCAACTGTTTCATGTCCTTTTTCCCCATCCCTTTCCGCATGATATCGGCCTGACCAAGCGA
>CANNKD010000057.1 GCA_947505205.1 Bacteroidota bacterium
CGTTCCCTGTCCTTTCAAAATGTCTTTGCTGGCAGCAAAATCGGCGAACCAGGATGGCAATCTTTCGCCCTGTGCCGTTTTCATTGCACCCTGATAATTGGCACTCAATTGCAAATCGAATCCTTTTTTCAGTGCAAATTTACTGTCCAGCCTTCCTGTCCAGCTGTAACTATCTGTATGATAATTTTTTCCTTCCAGATCGCCATCCATGATTGTCCTGAAAAAATTGATATTTCCAATTAAATTCAGCCATTTGATGCCGGAATAGGAACCAATCAATTCTGTTCCGAAAGCATTACTTTTTGCAAAATTCTCTGGTTTGATATAGGTTATTCCGGTGCTGTCAGTCGTTTCAATGCGCTGAAAAACATCCGTACTCTTGCGGTAATAGGTGTTGAAATTGAAGTTTGCTTTTTTCCAGTATCGCAAATAACCGATTTCATACGAATCTGTATAAACTGGTTTAAGATCAGGATTGCCGGTCCAGATATTCCGGTTATCGGAATAGGAGCGGAACGGGTTCAGTTGGTTTGCGTCAGGACGGCGGATTCTGCGGCTGTAGCTGATTTGTAAATTATCGTTTTCAGTGGCTTTAAAAGTAAAATGCGCACTTGGAAATATATCGAATATCGTATCACGGTTTGATTCTTTCGTCTCTTCTAAAACCGTTTTGGTGCCGGTCAATTCGCTACGCAAACCAAGCTGGTATGAAAATCTTCCAGCATCGTTGCTGAATAAAACATAAGCCGCATAAATGCCTTCGTCATAGTTAAAATGGTTTGTAAACTGCATGAGGTTGACATAGGTTCCTGTCGAATCTTGTTCGCTTACTTCATAATTATTGTCGATTTGCCTGGTTTCGAGTTTTAAACCGGTTTCAAACTTGGCTTTTCCATGAAAAGGATGGATGTAATCGGCTTGTGCCTGCATATTCGACTCGAACTGGTTATTAAAACTTTTTTGATACAAAGGTTCGGTCGATTCCGGATTTGGAGGCAATACGAGTTGTGTGATGTCGGAATTTTCGGTTTCGGAATTGGTAAAATACTGCAAGCTTCCGCTCAGGCTTTGGTCTTTGCGTTTGAAATCCTTTTTATAATTCATTGCATATTCCAGATTCGGTTCGTTTGCAGTTTGATTGTCAGTACGTTGGCTGCTGTTAATCAAGCTGTTATCAGGTGCATAATCGAGATAACTTATTGTTGAAAGGCTTTTTTCAGCGGACATTCGATACAGAAAACTTGCTGACAGACTGGAACTGGCATTGAAGAAATACTCAGTCCCGAACCGAATTGTATTTCCAATTTCTGATCTTTCGCGCGTGCTTTGCTGGTCAGTTACATAAGTTCCTTCTTTGTAATATTCCTTGTAAACACTACCATTGCCTTGTCTTTCGCGATAATTGTAATTGTAATTGGCGAAGAAATTCATTTTTTTTACACGATAATTTGTATTAAGCCCGATTCCATATTGAAGCGGATATCCGAGTGTTGCATCCAATGAACCGTTAAAACCTTGTCTTCTATCTTTTTTAAGCACTATATTGATGATACCCGATGAACCCTCGGCGTCGTAACGCACTGACGGATTGGTAACTACTTCAATTCTTTCGATCATATCGGCCTGAAGACTGCGCAAGGCATCGCGGCTGTTGATGCCTGCCAAACCCGAAACTTTACCATCAACTAATACCCGAACGCCATCATCGCCACGCAGACTGACATTGCCATCGATATCAACAGTAACAGATGGAATATTTTCTAAAACTTCGATCGCATTGCTCGAAGTGGCACTGATATCTTTGCCAATATTATAAACTTTTTTATCGAGTGACATTTCCATACTGCTCCTTTCGGCAATAACCTCTACCTCCATCAGGAGTTCTTTGTCAGGTTCAATCAAGAAATTACCCAAATTGGTGGTGGTATTTCCTTTATCAATAGTAATATCGTTAACAATCAACGTTTTGTATCCTAAAAATTGTAATGTCAAATAGTATTTTCCCTGTTTAAGTTTAAGATTAAATGAACCGTCTTTTGCGGTAATTCCTCCAACAACAAAAGCGGAATCAGGCAATTTGTAAACCATAACGGTAGCGTATTCGAGCCCTGAATTTGTGGATTTATCCATAACTTTCCCTTTAATACCTGAGTCCAGATCGTTGGGAAGATTAGAGGCGGCCGAGTAGAGAACCGTGAAAATAAGCAATAATGCCAGTGCGAAAAGCCGGTTGTTTCTGATGAAAATCATGAGAGAAAATATGTTATTTTTTTTGTAAAAACTGAAAAACAATGGTAAACATTTGATAAATGAAAGGATTTTAATTTATTGAGGATCAACATCAATTTGAATGGAAACAGATTTATATTGAGGCATGAGTTCAAATTGATGTATTGTTTTTGAGAGCAGATCTTTCACCTGCGCAGTGTTGTATTTCTTATCGAATTTTATAAGTATTTGTTTGATATACAGTGTCTTAATTCGAGAAACAGAAGGATATTCAGGCCCAAGTACATTGTTATTAAATAGTTTCTTTAATTCGTTGGCGAGCACAGCAGCTGCCTGATCGAGGATGGCGCGATCTCGATGGCGCATCTTTAACAAAATCAATCTGAAAAAAGGCGGATACCTGAATTGTTCTCTAGTTTGCAGCTGTCTGATAAATAAGTCAACGTATCGGTTGCCAACAACATCTTTCAAAATCTGGTGCGATGGTTGATATGTCTGAATCATCACAATTCCTTGTTTACCTTTTCTGCCTGCACGGCCACTCACCTGAGCCATCAGTTGAAAACTACGTTCAAACGCCCTGAAATCGGGATAAGAAAGCATATTATCGGCGTTTAAAATACCGACTATACGCACTCTTTCGAAATCTAATCCTTTGGTAACCATCTGTGTACCAACGAGAATATCAGTTTTGCCGTTTTCAAAGTCTTCAATAATCTGTTGAAAAGCATGTTTGCTACGTGTGGTGTCGAGATCCAGACGGGCAATGCGGGCGTCGGGAAGTAAAATACTCAAATCTTCTTCCACCTTTTCTGTCCCAAAGCCATGCATCTGAATTGTAGTACTGTGACAATCAGGACATTCAGCCGGAACAGCAATAGCGTAGCCACAATAGTGGCAACGCAACATATTCTGTTTTTTATGGTAAATCAGACTTACATCGCAGTTTCGGCAACCCGGAATCCAGTTGCAGATATTGCATTCTATTCTCAATGAAAAACCTCTTCTGTTTTGAAAAAGAATTACCTGTTCCTTGTCTTTGAGTGATTGTTTTATGGCATCGATCAGGCTTTTTGAAAAATGAGAATGCATTGTTTGCCGCCTTGTTTCCTCCTTGATATCGATGATTTTAATATCAGGAAGTTTGATATTTCCATACCTGTCGTTGATGGTTACTAAGCCATATTTCTGATTTTGAGCATTATAATAGCTTTCAAAGGATGGTGTGGCTGAGCCAAGCACGACTTTTGAGTCATTAAAACCTGCCAACACAATGGCTGCATCACGTGCTTGATATCTTGGAGCAGGATCAGTTTGTTTGTATGAATTATCATGTTCCTCATCAACAATGATTAATCCAAGCCGGCTAAATGGTAAAAATAGCGCTGATCTTGGACCTATAATTATCTGGAAATCATTCGTTATAGCAGGATCAAAGGAAAGTACTTTATTCCAGATTTCACCTTTTTCATGTACATTGTAGCGCGAATGATATACGCCAACTTTATTGCCGAAAAACTTACGTAGCCGATTGATAATCTGCGTTGTAAGTGCAATTTCAGGAAGCAGAAAAAGAACCTGATTATGTTGGTCAATTGCTTCCTGAATGAGTTTAATATAAATTTCTGTTTTTCCGCTTGAGGTGACACCATGCAATAAAACAACATTCTTTTGTTGGAAATGACTTTTGATCTGCTCGAATGCAGACTGTTGTACTTCAGTAAATTGTATGCTTGAAGGATGTTTGGTCGATTCGTAATTCGCCAATCGGCTCACAACTTTATCAAAAACTTCAAAAACACCTTTATCACATAAACTTTTCAACTGTCCAAGGCTGGCTTTTGCCTTTTCAAGAATTATTTTAGCTTCAACTTCATCAATGTAAGTAGATTCGATGCGTGTAAATGAAATAAAAGCGAGTACAATTTCCAGTTGTTTAAACGCACGCTTGCCAAGTTCATCCATCAGTGTCCGCATGTTTTCGTCGTCCTTAAACCGCGCAGAAAGCCTCATGAAGCGTTCGATCTTTGGAGAAAACTTCTGATTGATTTCCTCTTCCATCATGATGATTTTCTTTTCGACCATATTCTTGATCAATGGCATAACCTTTTGGTAACCAGTGATTGAGCTGATCTCGGTCAACGTAAGTTTTGGTTGAATCGTCAGTGCCTCCGTGATCAGAAATTCGTATTCATTCAATTGATCTTTATCGAGTACATAGCCTTCGGCAAGAACAACTTTTGATTCTGAATTGAGTTTGAAAACGGCTGGTAGCGCAGCCTGCATCACTTCACCGAGATGACAGAGGTAATAAGATCGCATCCAATCCCAAAGTTGAAACTGTTGACTCGAAAGCAACGGATTTTCATCTAAAACACCGATGATATATTTTGGCGTATAATTTTCAGGTACAATCTCATGAACGTTTCGGATGATTCCGCTATAGACTTTTTTACTCCCAAATTGAACCATGGCGCGTTTGCCAACGGACACTTCATTATTCATTGCGTTGGGGACACGATAGGTGAATGTGCCCGGAACAGGAAGTGGCAAAATTATATCAACAAAAAGGGTGATTCGGCTTTCAGAAGTCATACAGCATTTGATTCTCTACAAAATTAGTGATTTGTTTCAACGCAAATTCACATTAATTTGGTAATAAAAAATGCCGACTGAAAGTCGGCATTATATTATCAGTAATCTATTAATCAAGGTGTTGGTGTGTATATTTTTGTACTATTCCTGTAATTGGTATTGTTATGATACCAGTCAGCAAACAATGCTCCACCACTTTCTGCCCAAGTAGCAAAATGTAAATGAGCTGCTGTCACCTCTGTTTTTTCAATTGGATAATCAAATAGCTCGATTATATTTATGGCCCATGGCAAATTATTTTGTGTTTTGTAATATCTTCCTGATCCGGGAATACTATTATCATGCCCTGTGCCGAATAGTGTCATGTCGGCCAAGGCTGTTGGTGCTTTATTAGGTAAATGAACTTCAACACCTCTTTCCTGATTCACAAAGATAAACGGGTTAAAAGGAGGAATACCCAATTGGTTCATTGGAACCGGATTTATAAAATGGACAACCACATGCTTGGACACTGGAGTAACATAAGTAATTCCTAAAATTGTATTTGCACCCATAGTACCAGATTGTGGTTCTAGTACTTTATAGGAGTCGTCCCAAACCATGATAACGGCATTTGTCTGGCCAGCTTCAGTTCCATTTGCATTGAAATGTAGTAAATTATCGGTAATCATTGTTCCTGAGATACTTGCGACCAAATTAGATGTGATAGGTAATTCGAATCCAAAGCCATTATGATAATTTGCGCCATGTGCACGTAAAATGAAAGTGGCATCTAACTCAACAACATCATTGTTTCCATTTGTTATTTGGTTAAAATTGTAATCGACAACAGCATCATTAAAATCATAATCTCCACGATAAGGCCATAAATCCTCAAAGGCTAAGGTTCCATAATTTCCTTCATTAAAAAACCAATTATCAAACGCTTTCGCTGCATCGTGCGGATAATCATCAAAATTGTTGTTCACACCATCGTTATCATCATCTACACCAATGTAGTCTATAATTGGCAGTTTAGAGATGTTAATGGCTTGTATTGGATTTGCAGTGACAAAGAACACTGCATCATTAAAATCGTGATCACAACCACTGCTTGCATTGCGTCGAATATCTTCAACTCCAAGTAACAAACGACTACGCCCCGGATCGTATAAAAAAACGGTTTGTTGTTTTAACTCGGGCTGCGTTGCAGGATTTAGATTTTTGTCAGAATATACCATCCAGTTTCCGGTTGTAACAGATCCTTTCCATCCATCGGCAATTAATGCCCAGGCAATAGTCGTATTTGCTGTAAATCGACCTAAATATACTTTGTTTCCAGCAACTAAACCACCTCCACTGTTTAATAATGATGCGTTGGGAAAAATAATTCGTAGAGAATCAATTGCCGAAGGTGTTGCTGGTCGGCTTCCGGTAGGATATTTATAGTATGCCAACACGTTTCTGTATCCCGCTCCCTCATGTACGAAGGTTATCCATACATCGCAGGTTTCAACAATATCCAGATTGTGATAATATTCATTTGAAAAATATTCAGGATGTGAAGTGGGAAGTGAAACTCTTTCCGGTAAGGTATTATTTATATCAGCTAAAAAATCGGCTGTGATAGGGTCATTTGCAGGCTCGAGATAATTAGGGACTCCATTTGAGTTATACGTTCCCATAAATTTAAAAGTTGTATTCGACTTTAACATAGAATCAGGTGTATCTTTTGTTGGAGTTTGGCTACCACCGACAACAATATTGAAACCGGTTTCGGATAATGCAACCTCCTGGCCGGAATTAAGACCAAGATAGTCAGTTGAAATGTAAAGACTTGGATAATAAGATGGTACCTCATAAAATACTTCATATTTTCCATTTTGATTTGTCATTCCACTCACAATTAACCTACCGCCTAAAGTAGGCTTTGCGGTGAAAATGGAGAATTTTACATTACTCAATGGATCATCCTGGTTGTCGAGAGCCAAAATAGATAATGTTACCGGGCGGGCAGTAGACCAATTGAATGATTCAGGAACATTCAATTTTTCCATTGTCGAAATGTTTTCAATTGGTTTTGGATCCTTATTGCACGAAAATGCAATGATCACGATGATGGATAATAACTGGAGTTTTAATAGCGCTTTCATATTACATAATATTAGATTATTTGTAAATCAATAAATACGCCATGATATTTAAGTTGCATATAATCAATCAAATAAATCGAAATTGAATTACTGTTATATTCCTTTTTATGGAATTATTCATAGATATGGGATTGCTTTACAGTATAACCAACCAGTTGGTCATAAACAGTTCCGGGTTTTTTAAAATAGAGGAAAACTGAATATTCACTTTGGGTTTCCCAGAAATCGCCTTCAATCGGTGTCACATCTGCCTTTTGTGAGCTATTTTCTATGATACCGTATAAATAGTTATAATAGCCTTGTTTTAGGAACATTTTACCTTCATATCTTTTTGCTTCATAGTTGTAATGCATTTTAGCGTCTTCGTCTAAGTTCCAATCGTTCAACGCGCCAATAATATAAATGCTTTCGTTTGCCATCGGAGCAGGATAATCGAGATAAAAGTAAACCCAGGCATAATCTCCTTCGATATTTGAATCCTGATCGTCTCGCGCTTTGATCAGTTTTCGGCCAAAGATGTCTCTTTCAAGCACATATACCTTGTTATTCCTTCTTTTGGATGGCCACAGCTGAACCGAAAAATGATCCGATTCCTGTCTGATTTCCTGGATAAATTCGGATTGATATTTGAAACTTTTCATGTCAAAATTTCGAAATTGATTACCGCCATCGAAAACGGTGGCTTCGTCGTATTCATAAGTCAGTTTGTCGCTATAAACATAATTGGGTTTTAGTCCAACCACGGCATTGTCCCATCGTCCGTTTTGTTTTATGACAAGATGAAGCGATTCCATCGGATTTACCCTGTAAGTGTTATCGGCAATTACCTGAACATCGACCTGATGCTTTGTTTTAACGTAATCCGGATTTTTTGGATATTGCGGAATCGATACTGCAATTGAACTTTTTGTATCGACAACCATAAACCTTCTGGTAAAAAGAATATGCTCCTCATCCAACGTTGATCCGTAAACAATCAGCACATAATTTCCGGAAAGTTTCGGACGCATATTTTCGTTTGGGAAAACAAAATCGTAATGAATAAATGGTTTGAGTGTGTTTAACGAATATCGGAAATCTCTGATCTGATCTTCCTCGTAACCAAATATATATTCAATCCTCTGTAAATCAGATAATTGCCAGTCGTAACTGCAATGCACAATGGTGTAATTGAATATTTCAACATCGCTTCCCAAAATATCGAACGAAAGCGTGAGTTTTCGCACATTGTCCAGGTATAAGATTGGGTCGCGCAATGGTTCGTCACCGGGATAAAACAGTACTGTCTGCACATAATCTTTGTAATTCTTGTTGTTTAATTCATAAAATTGTTTTGCTTGGGTACTAATAAAACCAAAATTCAGTATAAAAATCAGCAGATAATTTATTTTTTTCATGTTCATTTTTTGTTGAATAAATCAATGTTTTTTTTTGTTCTAATACATTGAATCTGACAAAAATAAAGAATTGTTGGGCATCTGATGTGCTTTATGAAAATTAATTTGATATTTGGGTTTTGTGAAAATCCTATATTAATTCATTCAAAAAGGTACTTTTGTCGATTATTATTAATTGAAGTGCGTTGGATTTTTATAGCCTATTTTGTTTTAGTCTGTGCTTCAGTTTCACGTTGAATTATTAAATATCCCGACATGAATATTCTGATTATTGAAATCGTTTCCATCCTTATTGTGATTGCTCTAAGTATCTATATTATAAAGCAATGGATATTGAATAAGGTTGATCTCGTAATCAATAGAACTACAATTCATAAAGTAAAGAAAGGATCTTCATTACTAAAAACATTGGCTGGTAAACAGGTTTTTTTAGCTTCGAGTTGTGGTGGAAACGGTATTTGTGGCATGTGTCAATGCAAGGTTTTAAAGGGTGGAGGAACACTTTCATCGGTTGAAGAAAGTGTCTTCACAAAGAAAGAATTGTCAGAAGGTTGGCGGTTAGGTTGTCAGGTGAAGGTGAAAAAAAATATTGAGATCAGTCTTTCGGATGAGGTATCTGAAATTAAAGAATATGTATGTGAGGTCGTTTCGAATAGAAATGTTTCAACTTTCATCAAAGAACTGATTTTAAAAATGCCTGTCGGACATACAATGATTTTTAAATCAGGAAGTTATATACATTTTGCTGCACCACCGGCTGAGGTTAATTTTTTGAAAGATGTTGAGTTGGATGCGGCATTTCGCTCTGATTGGGATAAATTAAATGTTTGGAATTTGAAAATGAAGAACATGGTGGAATCTGTTAAGCCATTTTCGTTGGCAAATTCACCATCTGAAACCACGAAATTGACTCTAAATATTCGTTTGTCCACTCCACCAATCGATACAAAATCAGGTACTTACGAACTATTAAATCCTGGGGTTTGCTCGTCATATGCATTTTCACTTAAACTGGGAGACAAAGTAACCATTTCTGGTCCTTTTGGGCATTTTCATCTGAAATCGACAAACAGGGAAATGCTTTTTATTGGCGGTGGCGCTGGCATGGCTCCCATTCGGTCGCATATTCTGCATCTTTTTCACGATTTAAAGACAGATCGCAAGGTGTCATTCTGGTATGGCGGAAGATCTTTAAAGGAGCTATTTTACATGGATGATTTTGAAAAAATTCAACAGGGTTTTCCAAACTTCACTTTCCATGTGGCACTTTCTGAACCAAAAGCTGAGGATAATTGGCAAGGTCATACCGGATTTATTCATCAGGTTATTTCAGATCATTATTTGAAGCAACACGCACAACCTCATGAGATTGAATATTATTTGTGCGGTCCACCCTTGATGCATGCGGCTGTGTTAAAAATGTTGAAGGAAATCGGTGTAAAAGACGAAATGATTGCTTTTGATGATTTTGGATCCTGAATTTGAACTTTCTTCCAATGTTAAAATCATCATAGTCTTCGTTATGATTGATATTTTTATTCAATTTTATTGGCACATTATCCATCGTAAATAGTAAAATAATTCCTCTTAGTTTCATTGATTTTCATACATTTGGAAAAAAATTTAAATTGATGAAAAAGACTGTATTTACCAGCATTTTAATGTTATTCATGGTTTTTTCGTTTGCCGGAAAAATTGAGAAAACTTATTATTTTGAAACACCAAAAATTCAACAAGTAGGTGAATATCAACTTATTAAGTTTGATAATACAATGAACACCGGCATGGTCGGTCAACCTTCTTTGCCTTATCAGGCGATTAGTCTGTTGGTGCCACCGGGCGAAATTGCAACTTCCTTCGAAATTATTGCGGAAGGTGAAACTCAACTCGACGGAAATTTCAATATTCATCCGTATCAACCTTCGCAACCTTTGTCTGTTGACAAAAAAGCATCTTTTCAGAAAAATGAAGCTGTATATCAGTCAGATGCAGTCATCCCGGCGAGTTTAAATGGAAAACTCAGCACTTCATTTATGAATGGCTATGGTTTTGCTTTTTCGAGCATTACCCCGATCAAATACATTCCTTCGGAAGGAAAAGTGAGTTATTACAAAAAAATCACAGTCAGGATCACAACTTCAGCTGATGAAACTGCCGTTGCAGCAATTAAAAATCTTCAGGTATCAAACTGGACGATTGAAAAAGTGAAAAATCTGGCTCAAAATCCATCTGAAATTGAAGCATATTCATCAAATAAAAGCCGAACGACAACACAATACAATATGCTCATCATCACAACACAGGCGTATGTGGATGGTTTCGCTGATTTAGTTGATTTATATTTACATAGAGGTATCAAGGCTCAAATTGCAACGAAAGAAACAATTATTGCCGAAGGAACCGGAGCTGATGATCAAGATAAAATCAGGAATTTTATTAAACAAGAATATCAAACAAATGGTGTCGAGTTTGTCTTACTTGGTGGTGATGTGGAGTTGATTCCATTTCGCGGTTTCTATTGTCATGTTGTTTCCGGTTCAGGATATACCGATTATGGCATTCCATCCGATTTGTACTATTCAGCATTGGATGGAAATTGGAATACCAACAATGATGATAAATGGGGCGAAGCTGATGAGGATGATCTTTTACCGGAAATTGCTGTGGCACGATTCCCTTTCAGCGATGCTGCCGAACTTGAAAACATGATTCACAAAAGTGACTTTTACCAAAATCAACCTGTATTGGGAGAGTTTACAAGTCCTTTATTGGCAGGCGAATGGCTCTATGATGCGCCCGAAACATGGGGCAGCGATTATCTCAATCTACTTATCGGAGACCAAACCGAAAATGGTTATACCACAAGTGGAATCCCTGCTACAAATAATATCGAAACCATGTATGAAGAGGATAATTCATGGTCAGGCCAGGATTTGATAAATGCAATTAATACTGGAAAGCAGTTTGTTCATCATGTCGGCCATGCAAACCAAACCTATGTTGCCTATCTTTCGAATGGTGATATTACCAATGCAAATTTTTCCGGAGCTAATGGTACAAATCACAACTATACTTTTCTTCAAACACATGGCTGCGACTGTGGAGCATTCGAATACAACGATTGTATCCTCGAAAAAATGGTAACGATTGATAATTTTGCAGTAGCTGTGATAGGAAACTCGCGATCTGGCTGGTTTAATGAAGGCCAAACCGAAGGGCCGGCAGCACATTTACACCGCGAAATGGTTGACGCCATGTATAACGATAAATTGAGCTTTTTAGGAAAATGCTTTACAGAAAGTAAAATCCAAACTGCCCCTTGGGTTGAAGCTGCCGGACAATGGGAAGAAGGCGCATTGCGCTGGAATTTCTATGATCTGAATATTCTGGGCGATCCAACATTACGCATGTGGACTGCTGAACCCATTGATTTAACTGTTGGTTATTTGAGTGAGCTTCCGATCGGAGCTGCCTCAACCATTGTGAACGTAATCAGCAATGGCGAACCTTTGGTAAATTTCAATTGCAGTATTTTACTGAACGGTGAAATTATTGCACAAGGATTTACCGATGCAAATGGTAATGTAACATTGACATTCGATCCTGTTGTGCAGGAAGTTTGTACGGCTTCATTACAGGTAGTTGGTAACAACGCTTTGCCTGCCTATTATACGATTAATTTTATACCAGATGCCGGTGCATATGTCGTTTATGATTCCAATATTATCAATGATGCTGCTGGAAATGGGAATGGATTGGCTGATTATAATGAAGCAATCCTGCTCACGGTTAACGTAAAAAATGTAGGTTCTGAAACCGGTTTTAATGTCACAGCAACCCTTTCAACGAATGACGAATATGCTGTTATCACCGATGGTTTTGGAGAAGTACCTGAAATTCCAGCCTCTCAAACGCAGTCACTTGTTGATGCATTCCGCTTTGAACTTGCAGGTAATGTCCCGGATATGCATCCGATTGAATTTATGCTGACTTGCACCAATGGAACCGATATCTGGGTGAGTAATTTCACAATCACCGCTCACGCGCCATCACTGGCGGTTGGTTTGATGCAGATTGACGATGCAGCAGGAGGAAATGGAAACGGACTGCTCGACCCGGGCGAAACCGTTACGATTGCCATTCCTTGCACCAATGTTGGTTCAAGTATAGCAGTGGCCTGCACAGCTCGTTTAACGGAAGAAAATCCTTTTATCAGTATCGATCAGATTCTGGTTGAACTGGCTCAGTTGGCACCTCAGGAATCAAAGATAGCTTCTTATCAGGTGACGGTTTCTCCTGAAACACCAATCGGCTCGGTCATTCAGTTTTTAATGCGGTTAGCCGGAGAATCATGTGTGACCGAAGAAGCTTTATTTGCTAATGTCGGATTGATGATCGAAAATTTTGAAACAGGCGATTTCAGTGCTTTTGAATGGCATCACGAAGGTAATGCAAACTGGATAATTACCGATAATGCGCCTTTTGAAGGCGTTTACTCAGCCAAATCAGGTCTTATTTCCGATAGTCAACAATCAAAACTTTGGATAAGTTTAATTGCTGTTGGTGATGATGTTGTTACTTTTCAACGTAAGGTTTCATCCGAATCAGCCTATGATTATTTAAGATTTTATATCGACGACGTGAAAGTGGGTGAGTGGAGCGGCGAAGTGCCATGGAGTCAGGTTTCATTTCCTGTAACTGAAGGTTCACATACTTTACTTTGGGCTTATGAAAAAGATGCTAGCGTTGCCAATGGTAGCGATTGCGCCTGGATCGATGAAATCGTTTTCCCGACAACTACAACTGTAATCGGCATTGGAGAAGGTGTAATAACTTCGAATACAGTTATTTATCCTAATCCAAATGAAGGCAATTTCACGATAAATTTGGGTAACCACTTGAAATCAAATACTATTTCGATCTACAATCCGATTGGGAAACTCGTTTATTCAACCACGACCACGCAACAAATTATCAAGGTAAATCTGGCCGAATTATCAGCCGGAATATATATATTGGAAACAAATGCCGATGGGGCAAAATCCTATTCGAAGTTTGTGGTTAGATAATTAAACAATTAGATTAACAATCAAATACAAAAACTATGGACTTTAAAGATCAAATCAAAATTTTGGGTGAAAGAGTTATTAAACTTAAAGATCAAATTCTAACTGAAGAGGCAACTAAAAATGCCTTCATTATGCCTTTTTTACAAGCATTGGGATATGATGTCTTTAATCCATTTGAAGTGGTACCTGAATATGTTACCGATATTGGAACAAAGAAGGGCGAGAAAATTGATTATGCAATATTTAGAGAAAAAACACCTACGATTTTAATTGAGTGCAAGCATTGGGCTCAGAATTTAAATATACATGATGGTCAGCTTCTACGATATTTTCATGTTTCAAAAGCAAAATTCGGAATTTTGACTAATGGAGTTAATTATCGTTTTTATTCAGATTTGGTTGAGGCAAACAAGATGGATGAAAAACCATTTCTTGAGTTTAATATTTCTGAAATTAAGGATAACCAAATCGAAGAATTAAAGAAATTTCATAAATCTTATTTTGATATTGATAGTATTGTTAATACTGCTAGTGAACTTAAATATACTAATGAATTAAAGCAATTGTTACATCAAGAAATGACTGCTCCTTCGCCTGAATTTGTCAAATATTTTGCTAAACAAGTATACCCGAGTGTTGTTACTGCCAAAATTCTTGAGCAGTTTACTAATCTAATAAAAAAATCAGTCCAACAATATATTAGTGACTTAATCACTGAAAGATTAAAAACTGCATTGACTAAGGAAGATGAAGCAGCTAAACAACAGGACATAATTAATGCTGCCAACTTACCAAACGAACCTGAAAGCAAGGTAGAGACAACAATGGAAGAATTAGAAGGGTTTATGATAATTAAATCAATTCTTAGGCAAAAAATTGATTTTAAGCGTATAAGTTACAGAGATGCACAATCTTATTTTGCTGTTTTACTTGATGATAATAATCGTAAACCAATTTGTCGATTATATTTAAATTCAAATAAGAAGTATTTTGTTGTTTTAGATGATAATAAGAAGGAAATAAAGAGCGAAATTAAGACATTAGATGATATCTTTAAATATTCTGAGTCTTTGATTAAAATCGTCGATAATTATGAAAAGGTTAAATTGAAGTAATAAGATATTGGTTATAGCATATTTTAATTAACATATTGTAAATCAGTTTAAAACTATATCAAAATGTCAGCAATACCTATTGTCCTCATCGTACTTGCTATCCTTGCCTCGGGTATCAGGATTGCACAAGAGTACCAACGTTCGATCGTATTTCGTCTGGGCCGTTTTACCGGTTTAAAAGGTCCGGGAATTTTCTGGATCATTCCCATCATCGACCGCCAGCAATTGGTCGATATCCGCACAACTACTGTTGATCTTGAACAACAGGAAACTATCACCAAAGACAGCGTTACCATCAAAGTGAATGCAGTTTTATGGTATCGTGTCACAGATCCTGAAAAGGCAATTATTAAAGTTGCTGATTATTATAGTGCTGTATATCAGTTCTCTGTTACTGCTTTACGTAATATCATTGGACAACATTCGCTCGATGAAGTGCTTCGTGAAAGGGAACAGATAAATGCAACGCTGCAGAAAATTGTTGACGAAGCTACCGATCCGTGGGGCGTGAAAATAGAAATGGTGGAGATGAAAGATGTTGAAATACCGGAAGCGATGCAACGTGCCATGGCCCGTGAAGCCGAAGCCATTCGTGAAAAACGTGCCAGAATCGTGAAAGCAGAGGCAGAGCTCGAAGCATCTATCAAACTTACGCAAGGAGCCAAACAAATGGAAGGAAGTCCAATTGCATTGGAACTCAGACGCATGCAGATGCTTTCAGAAATTGGAACTGACAACAACACCACAACGATCGTGATGATGCCTGCTGAATTTATCCATGCTGCTAAATCACTTTCCGATATGGTTAATTCCAGTAAAAAATAATTGAGGTTTATAGAATAAAAAAAAGAGGCTGTTTCAAATATTGAGACAGCCTCTTTTTCGTTATATGCCTTTGCTACAGGTCATGCTAAGACCAACGTCGCTTCACAGAATAAAACAACTATTTCCCGATAACCTCATTACGAAAATGAATACCCCATTCCAAAAGTTCATTTAACAATTTATTCAACGAATGCCCAAGCGGAGTCAAGGCATATTCAACGGTTACAGGCATACTGTCGTAAAGTGTGCGTGTTATAATTTTGTTGGCTTCCAATTCCTTCAATTCTTGGGATAACATTTTTGGTGAAATATCAGTAATATCGCGCTGAATTTCGCCAAATCGCTTATTCCCATATGTGAGCGAAATGAGTATTGGAATGCGCCATTTGCCGCGTATTACTTCCAGCGTATCTCTTACTGCCATTAATTTGTACTGACAATTCTGTGACTTGTGTTCCATCTATAATTGATTTGCTAATAACTAACCAATTGGTAACTACTTACCGATAGGTAACTACTATAGTTTAGAAAGCAAAAATATATATATTTGCATCATAATTCAAATTTAATTTTTAAAAAGATGAAAATTCAAAATCTATTAAAATCAGGAATAATTGCCGGGTTGATTGTCGCAACAATTAACATAATTCTCTATTATATTGCCAAAAGTTTGGGAATAGTTAATGATGAAATTATATTGCCCAACGGTTCACCACTTCAATTGCTTCCTGTTGTAATCAGTTCAATATTACCAGGAATTGTTGCCGCTTTGGTGCTTTGGGGAATTTCAAAAATATCGAAGAATCCGGTTAAAATTTTTACATTAGTCGGGCTTGGCTTTTTACTTGTTACGATGATTGGACCAGTTGCAACACCAAATTTAACAGTTGGATTTAAAATTGTGTTATCGCTAATGCACTTCATTGCAGGTGGTTTTATTATTTATTTTTTACGTAGATCCTTTATTTCATACGAAAATGGCTCAAACAAATAATCAAATAGTTGAAATAGTTCAATTTACCGATCCGGTATGTACCTGGTGCTGGGGAAGTGAGCCGATATTGCGCAAACTGGAAGAAAGTTATGGTGATAAACTCAAATTCAGCTATGTAATGGGCGGATTGGTGAAAAATGTTTTCGAGTTTTACGATAGTCACAACGACATTGGTGGCGACCCCGAAAGCTCCAATAAACAAGTTGCGAAACATTGGCTGGATGCTTCCGCACGTCATGGAATGCCTGTTAAAACTGATGGTTTTAACCTTCTTTCCAAAGAATATCCGTCAACCTATCCACAAAATATTGCCTATAAAGCGGCACAAATGCAAGGTGAAGAAATTGCCAGCAAATTCCTGCGCCGTATTCGCGAAGCATCTGCAGCCGAAGCTAAATTAACCAGCAGAACCGAAGTGCTTATAGAACTTGCTTCGGAAACCGGATTGGATATTTCGCAATTTTTAGATGATTTTACAAACGGAAAAGCCCAGAAGGCGTTTGAAGAAGACCTTTATACTACAAAACAATTTGGTGTTAATGGATTTCCTACTTTCCTTTTAAAATCTGGAGAAAAATCTATTCTGTTGAGAGGCTATCAGCAATACAATACATTTAAGGCTGTAATTAATCAACTTACCAGTGGAAAAATTCAGGAAATTGAAGTTTTGGCGAATGAAAATATAATTTTCGAATTTATCCTTAAGCACAATGCAGTTGCTCCCGCAGAAATAAAAACTGCATTTAGCCTATCGGATGAGCAAATGAATGGTTTTCTGGATTCGCTTTTTCAAAAGCAACGCATCAAAAAGCGTGAAGCAGGAAATGGTTATTTTGTTCTTCCCCAAGAGAATACATTGATGTGTAATGCAGAAACTGCTGTTTGTGAAGGTTGATATAGCTTGATGTTGATATTCAACACATTATGTTTTTTTTTAAATAAGAAGCATAAACGCATATCAAAGATTTTGTGCAAGTGGGGCTGAAGTACAAACTTAGGCTTTTGTGATTTCACCAAACAATGTGCTTCTATTTCCCCACTTGTACAAACCATCGGTCGATAGAATTAGTTAGCAGGTTCAACTTCTGTTACTGATTCTTCATCCTGATTGCATGCATGATGTTTGTCACCTTTCATCTGTTTACATTCAGTCTGGTAACCGCAAAAGTGATGATGTCGGCCGACTGTTGCAAAAAGTGTTCCGGCTGTGAGTATTGTGACTACCAGGAATAATGCGATTTTAGGTCTTCTTTTCATTTTTTTTCTTTTTAAAAGTGAATAAATTAAGCTTTTGTTTCTGTTGATTTCTGATCAGATACGCAGCATTTGCTACCATACTTTTCCATAAAGGCTGTGCGTTCTTCTTCGGTCATGTTTTTGAACCGGTGATGACCTCCATGTCCGCAACATCCAAAGCCTAAAAGTTTGAATGCCAGCTTGAAAAGAATCATGATTACGATAATTTTGATTAAAATGTGAGGCATCAAAAAGATGGCGAGTCCCGCCAGAATGCCAGCTACGATGGTTTTTAAAATTGTCATTTGTATATTTTTAAGTGTTTATATTATTGAAGACGGATAAGCTCGTGTTTTACTTTAAAAAAAATCCCGAATATTAATATATCCGGGATTTCAATTGTTTTCAATGTTTTATCTACTGCATCGATTCTTCCATTCAGCCTTGAACTTTTCTTTGTCTTCTTCCGTCATATGCATGATTTTCTCTTTCCAAAAAGTATGGTGATCATGTTCACCGGAGCATTTTC
>CANNKD010000058.1 GCA_947505205.1 Bacteroidota bacterium
ATGCAACACGCTCTGTCAGTATCGTTTGTCAGGACGATTTCGTGAAACCCGTTGAAGATATTCCGAAAATTCTGGATCGTGTCGATTGGGAACATCCAAAATCAATAGATAATCAACGACTTATAAAATCTATTCTAAGTGAAAGCAAAGCAATGGAAATTGTTATTGCCGAAGGACTGATGATTTTTAACGAAGAGAAAATCAATGCTTTGTTTGATAAAAGAATTTTCATTTCTATCGATTATGAAACTTTTAAACAACGGAAATTGGACGATAATCGTTGGGGAAATGAACCAGAATGGTATATTGAACACATCTGGAAGAGCTACCTTGCCTTCGGTTCGCCATTTCAAAAACCTGATTTTCTGTTGCTTGATGGAACAAAACCTTTCCCGGATGATCAACTTTTAAACTTTTTGGAAAATGACTGATTTGCATAACACGCTGATTAATAACACGATTGCTTTTGTAAAAGAAAATCTGCATGATGCTGAACCCGGTCATGATTGGTTTCATATTGAAAGGGTTTACCGCAATGCAAAATTGCTTGCACAGGATTTATCTATTAATATGTTAGTCATTGAGCTGGCTGCATTATTACACGATATTGCTGATGCAAAATTCCATAACGGGGATGAAACAATTGGTCCGAAATTAGCCAATGATTTTCTGACATTACAGTCTGTAGATAAGGATGTTATTGTTGAGGTATTGAATATTATCAAAAGCATGTCATTTAAGAATTCATTTAGTTTCAATCAAAAGGCTTCGTTGGAATTTCAGATCGTACAAGATGCTGACCGGCTCGATGCGATTGGCGCAATTGGGATAGCACGTGCTTTCAGCTACGGCGGCCACAAAGGACGACCATTTTACAATCCGGAAATAAAACCCGAAAATTTCACTGAAACTGCGCAATATAAAAATAGTAAATCTCCTACAATCAATCATTTCTACGAAAAACTACTTTTGCTCAAGGATAAAATGAACACACCCAAGGCGAAAGAATTAGCCGAAAAAAGACATCAGTTTATGCTTTCTTATCTGGATAATTTTTATGAGGAATGGGGAGAATGAAGAATGAAGTGCATTACGAATTTTGAATTACGAATCAATGTCGTTTTGTAAGGATTATATCGGTCAAGAAAAATTAACCGCAAAGTTCGCTAAGGAGGCGCAAAGATCACAGAGTTCATAATTAGCTACCTTCTTTGCGGAATCCTGTCTGCCGGCCAGGCAGGTCTGCATAAAACTTTGCGTCTCCCAGTCTGCGCCAGGCAGGTCTGCGGTTAATTTTTTTGCCATTTTCTGCTAACTAAACGATATTAAATTACGAATTACGAATTCATTGACTTCTAGCTTATCTTCAACTTTTCAACTCATCAACCTTTAAATACTTTTTAAATAACTCCAAGTACTTTAGGCAATCCAAGTACTCCAAGTACTCTTTCTCAATAGCTAATTTCCGTAGTAAAAATATTGGTGTTTCCGCAATTATCAACTACTTTAACAACGAGTTTATTCTTTCCTTTTTTCAATCTTTCATCGAAATCGTAGGTAAGCAATTTGTTTTTAGAATCATAATCCATCAAAATCCATTGTCCGTTGAGCGTTCCTCGATAGGAAGAAATGCCTGAAAGTTCATCCTGAATTTCGACTTGTAAACGCTTCAATCCGTGCACTGATCCACCTTTCGTGAAGTTAACCGCTTTGATTTGTGGTTGAATACTGTCGGCCATAATAGCAAAAGTTCCCATAATTTTAACATTAGCTATTACGAAACCATTTTCCCATTTTCCACCTATAGCATATGGTTTTTCGCCATTCACAATACTGACAATCAGTAATTTGTCTTTATTTATCTTTTCATTATTGGGTTTGATTCCAATTTTATATACTTTTTGAACCGGAATATTTTTTGATCCTACAGTTAGGCCATTTGACAAAAATCCTTTCTCGAGACGAGGTTTGCAATCAATCAATTGATCGCGATAGAAATTACCGCTTTCAAATTGTACGAAATAGTCTTTCGCCGTGATTTCAAATGGCTTGTTGGCTTGAATATTGAACAAGGTCGTATCGTTTCTGGCAGAAGTGATAGGCTTTGCTTTGATACCTTTCACGGTAAAAGGAACACGGCTGATATTGCCTTGAAAATCTTTTACAATATATTCAGCTTCGTAGTTTTTCCCTTCTTCAACTTTTAAAATCCCTTTATTAGCAGCCTTTTCATACATCGAAAGTTTGTTCATCGGGTCAATTTCTGTGCGCATAACACGGCTTTTGAAGTTCTGAAAGAAATCATAATCTATAAAACTATTGATATAACGCGTTTCATCAAAAGCAAAACGATCGGCGACAAATTGGTAAAAAACTTTGTTATCAATGCTTAATGTAACCGAGTAAATTCCATTGCTGTTTGGAACACCATCCAGCTGATCTGAGGCGGTGATTCCGAAGGCAATTTCACCCGATGCTTCGAAATTTGTTTGCTGTTTTGGTTTTTCATTTACACCAATTCCGGAAACTGCAATCGTAGATCTTTTGGAAGAATTATTTGCATAAGATTGATTACCAATTGGATAAATGACGAGTCGGGCAATAATTGGCTTAATATGGTCATTCACTTTAAAACCGAACGCTAGTGGATTTAAAGTTTCTTCAGTTTTTGAATCACGTATTTCGAAATGCAAATGCGGACCTTCCGATGAACCGGAGTTTCCCGACAAAGCGATTACCTGACCTTTTTTTACCGGTAAAAGATCTTTTGGAGGAAACAGATTCACTTCAAAACGCTCTTGTTTGTATTGTTGGGTTTTTAAGTAATTTGCAATTTCACCTTCAAGCTGCTGTAAATGAGCGTAAACAGAAGTGTGGCCGTCAGGATGAGCAATATACAATGCCTTCCCAAAACCGCCGGGAGAAACCGCAATACGACTTACATAACCGTCTTCAATGGCGAAAACTTTGTGCCCGGGTTTGTTTGCAGTACGGATATCAATCCCCGAATGAAAATGATTTGATCGCAGCTCAGCAAAAGTACCGGATAGAAATATCGGAACGTCAATCGGAGAATGATAATTGTAAGTTGTTGTGTTCTGTTGTGCAATGCTATTTGTGAAAAGAAAACAGCCGATTAATAATGGTAAGTACGATTTCATTGCAACAGGATATTGGTTAGTTCATTCATGTTTGTGATAACATAATCAGCTGATTCAAATGGGTTTATGGTATTATTTTCGTTAAACAAGATGGTTGTCATTCCGGTCAGTTTTGCGCCAACAATATCCATTTCATAGCTGTTACCAATCATAACGCATTCAGTCGCACTAAAGTTCAGCTGGCGCAAAATTTCTTCAAAAAAGCGCACATCTGGTTTTTGGTAACCCAGTTCTTTTTGTGAGAAGAAATGATGAAAATAAACATTGGCACCAACACGCTGAAGTGCTAATTTCATATCAGAAGTATTTGAATGTGAGGCACTTGTTGCAATCACACAAATATATTTTTTTGAAAGCAACTCCATTGAATTTTGAGCACCATCAATCCAAGCAACTTTTTCCCATTGCCACATAGATCCATCAAGTTTAAAATCGCGCATGATAGTGTCGCCCCAGTCGAAAATAAGTGCTTTGATCACCTTGTTAATTTTAGCAAAATTATCAAAATCCGCGCTCAATGGCATTCGGAAATAGCTGAAGTTAGCTATTTTGATGTATTTTTGCTCACGATTCATAGTGAAGTTCCTAACGGTTTAATACTTTAACTGAAATATGGCTGTCTTTCAGAAGTGCTGGTCAAAACAAAATAATTTATATAAATCAGAAATACCAGCGGTTCTTTACCTCGGATGGATCTTATTGATAATGATCGATTTAATGGGTTTGAGTCGTCTTCTTTTTTACCTCTTCAACCTAACTTCCTTTGCCGATCTTGATTTGATCGCTCTGCTTCGGCTACTTTTTATCGGAATCCGGTTTGATCTATCAGCCATTGCTTTGTTTGATCTGCCCGTAATAGTTTTATTAACTTTTCCGTTACAAATCCAAAATACCAAATTATTTCAAAAAATTGTTGTCATTATTGCATTGATTTTGAATAGTATCATGCTGTTGCTGAATATGATAGATACAATTTATTTCAGGTATATTTCTAAACGAATGACTTACGAGCTGTTTCAGTTTTTTGGAAATAGTGAAGAAAATACAAGTGGATTGTTGATGCAGTTTGCGAAAGATTTTTGGTATGTGGCGTTTATATGGCTGATAATGTGTGTTTTGCTATTCTTTTTATTGAAGTTTTTTGTTATTGGAAAGTGTACCGCAAACATGCGTTTTAAATGGTATTTGAGTCGTTCCTTACTTTTTATTGTAAGTATTGCGTTGTCAGTTGTACTGTTTCGCGGAGGACTGCAACTGAAACCAATCAGTTTGATTACGGCAGCAAATTACACATCTTCTCAAAATGTTCCCTTGTTGATCAATTCCCCATTTTCAGTGATTAAAACATTGAATAATAAGAATTTACCAGAGATTCGCTATTTTGATGACGATAAACTTCATGCCATTTATACGCCTGTTCATCACGATTTAAAGTCAAATCAGTTTGTTAAAGCTTCTGATTCTCAAAACTACAATGTCGTTATCTTGATTTTAGAAAGTTTCAGCCGCGATTATATTGGTTCCTATAACAAAGACTTTCCCACATATACACCTTTTTTGGATTCATTGTTTGGACAAAGTGTTGTATTTGAAGGTTTTGCAAATGGAAGACGCTCCATCGAAGGTTTGCCAAGCATTTTGGGTGGAATCCCATCGCTGATGAATATCGACTATCCAAGCTCGCAATATGTGAATAATCAGTTTGATGGATTGGGAACTTTATTGCTCAAAAAGGGATATCATACATCCTTTTTTCATGGCGGAAACAATGGGACAATGAGTTTTGATGTCTATGCAAGATCGGCTGGGTTTTTAAACTATTTTGGAAGAAATGAATATGCCAATGATGCTGATTTTGATGGGAAATGGGGAATCCTTGATCGCCAGTTTTTGCAGTTTGCTGCTTCAAAATACGAATCATTTCCACAGCCTTTTGCTTCGGCAATTTTCACATTATCATCGCATCATCCATACACTATTCCATTGACAGATAATGATTTACTAAAAATTTCAAAAAATTCGATTGAAGCATCAATCAGGTATTCTGATCGTGCTTTGAAAGCGTTTTTCGCTACAAGCAGCAAAATGGATTGGTTTGAAAATACTATTTTCATCATTACGGCTGATCATACCGCCGAGGAAGCCCGTTCTGAATTATTCCGGACATCATTGGGTATTTATTCTGTTCCAATGGTGTTTTATTTTCCGGGAAAACATTTGGCGGAAAACACCGGTGAGATAGCGCAACATATTGATATTCTGCCAAGTGCCATGGCGTTATTGGAAAATGATAACGATACGGTGTTTTCGTTTGGCAGAAATGTATTCGATTCATTATCAATGCCTTTTAACATTAATTTCATCAACGGCGTTTACCAAATGTACGATGGCAAGCACTTGATCAAGCACGATGGTGTTCACACTTTAAGTTATTTTGATCTTTCGGCAGATCCATTGATGAAAAATGATTTATTGAAAACGAATCCTAAAGGAATTATTCAGAATGAAAATATGCTTAAAGCTATCATTCAGCAATATAATAACAGGTTGATTCATAATAAATTGACTATAAAATGGCCATAAGGAGAACGAAAACAAGGGTTGTTTTTATTGTTAACCCTATTGCCGGAAATTCGCATACAGAATTGTTTCCTGATTTTGTGAAAAGAGTACTTAATCACGATCGTTTCTGCTACGAGATTGTTTTTACTGAATATGCCGGTCATGCTATTGCGTTGGGCAATGAAGCCGCCAAAAGCGAGTTTGATCTTGTGGTGGCTGTTGGTGGTGACGGAACGATTAATGAAGTAGCACGCGAATTGATACATTCCGATAAAATACTCGGAATCATTCCCAGCGGATCGGGTAATGGCCTGGCGCGACACCTGAATATTCCGCTCAATTTTGAAGGTGCGTTGCGACTTATTAATACGGGCAACCAATCGAAAATCGATACCGCCACAATCAATGACAGGGCGTTTATAAGCATTGCCGGTGTAGGGTTTGATGCACTTGTGGCCGAGAAATTTGCCAATGATCCCAACCGTGGTTTTTTGACTTATTTCAAATTAGCGGCTGCCAATTATCAAAGTTATCAGCCTGAAACGTACACGATTATTATTGATCATAAAAGGGAAATTGTCGCAGAAGCTCTATTCATTTCGTTGGCAAATTCGAGTCAGTTTGGCTACAATACAACCATTGCCCCTCAGGCTGTGTTAAATGATGGTTTGATAGATTTATGTATTGTTGAAAAACCAACAATATTTGATATGCCATTGATTGCCAATTTGTTGTTGCTGAAAATGATTCATAAGTCGAAATTTGTGACTATTCATAAAGCACGTCACGTTGAAATAAAAAGATCAGGAAATAGAGTTGTGAATATTGATGGGGAACCTTTAATGTTAGAGAAAGATCTGGTAATAGATATAAATCCGTTGAGTCTTAATATCATCATTCCATAAAAAAAATGGCTAAAAATCATCGTGAGGGAATCGTTTATTCAACCAATCCTCAGTTTGTTTATGAAAATAATGAAGTCGAAAAACAGACTTTAGATTCGGCAAAACAAAACCTCAGAATTATGCTCGATAAAAAGCAGAGAGGTGGAAAAAAAGTTACCTTGATAACCGGTTTTATTGGCTCTGACAGTGACTTGAATGAATTAGGTAAATCGCTGAAAACAGCCTGTGGAGTAGGAGGAACGGTAAAAGATGGTGAAATTATTATTCAGGGTGATTTTCGTCAAAGGATTCTGATTTTACTCAGTCAAAAAGGCATTAAAGCCAAATTAGCAGGAGGTTGAAATGATTGAAAATGTCGCTGATTCAAGTTATTGGTCTCAGAAATATATGGACGGCAAAACGGGCTGGGATATCGGTACGGTTTCACTTCCGTTAAAGACTTATTTTGATCAATTGACCGATAAATCTATACGTATTTTGGTTCCGGGGGCAGGATTCGGATGGGAAGCTGAGTACCTTTTTGAACTTGGTTTTTCAAATGTTTTTGTGCTTGACTTTGCAGCTGAAGCGATTGACGGATACCAAAAAAGAAATCCTAAATTCCCAGAAAGTCAACTGCTTACAACCGATTTCTTTCAACATCATGCAAAATATGATTTGATTGTTGAACAAACATTTTTTTGTGCTTTGCCTCGCTCAAAACGAGCCGATTATATCAAAAAAATGCATGATCTGTTGTCACCAAAAGGAAAACTGATTGGTTTGTTGTTCAGCCTTGAATTTGAAACGCCCGGCCCACCTTTTGGAGGTACCAAAGCTGAATATTTTGAGCTTTTCAACAACTTGTTTGAATTCGTTGTGTTTGAACCATCAATGAATTCAATCAGACCAAGGCAGCACAATGAATTTTTTTTTATTGGTAAACCAAAAATTTGAAACTCTGAATTTATTTTGGAAATTTGTAAAATAACCCAAACTATAGTTTATGTTTAAGTATTTGATAAATAATTTCATACAAAAATATTAGTCATGTTCTCTTCATATATTTGCTTTCTTGAATCCCTTTTCCAACCCCTCAATTTTTCAGAATATTATTTGTTATTGGTTTCTCAAGGAACCGCATTCTTGAGTTTGGTTGTCGGCTCCATTGCATTTTATTTTGTTTCCTGGCTGATAATAAAACGCGTTATCAATGCCTTTGCCAAGCGCAGTGAAAACGATTATGACGATATTTTAATCAAGAATAAAGTCATTTCCCGCACATCGTATCTTTTGCCGGCATATATTATCAATCGTTTGGTGGCATACACCTTGCCCAGTTTCCCTAACGTAAGTATTTTTATTAAGGATACCATCGAAGTGTATGTTATTTTGATGGTGATTTTTATTTTGATTGCAATTATTAATTCGTTTTTTGAGATTTACAACACCTTTGAAAGGTCTCGGACAAAGTCGATAAAAGGCGTTGTGCAAGTAGTGAAAATTGTCGTATATATCGTTGGTTCATTGATGGTTATAGCAGCAATTCTTGATACAAATTTGAGTACACTTTTTCTTGGACTTGGAACGCTCTCCGCCGTACTTATGTTGGTTTTTAAAGACGCAATTTTAGGTTTCGTTGGCGGTTTGCAACTGTCATTGAATGATATGGTACGACTTGGCGATTGGATTAGCATGCCAAAATTTGGAGCTGATGGCGATGTACTCGATATCACTCTCACGACTGTAAAGGTGCAGAATTTCGATAAAACCATTACGACAATTCCTACTTATGCGCTGGTTTCCGATTATTTTACAAATTATCGGGGAATGAGTGAATCTGGTGGACGACGGATCAAAAGGAATATTTCGATTGATATGGAGAGTGTTAAATTTTGCTCAGATGACTTATTTGATGAATTAAAAAAACTAAAGTTATTGTCAGAATTCGTTAAACTGCACAAAGTTAAAACGAAAAGCATTGATAGCCTGAATGATAATTTAATTGACCTGACTAACAGTAAACGATTCACGAATCTCGAATTATTCAGAGATTATGTTAGTTCATATCTAAACAATCACCCGAATATTCATAACGATATGCCCGTAATCGTCCGTCAGCTTCAATCCACCGATAAGGGATTACCCATCGAAATTTATGTTTTTAGCAATCAACTCGATTGGAAAGTTTATGAAGATTTACAATCGGAGATAATAGATCATATAATCGCAATTTTACCATTGTTTAAACTCCGCGTGTTTCAGGCCACCACCAGTTATAAGCAAGGTATTCTTTGATAGCAGAACTACCTGAAATTGATCTATTTGGAAGAGTGATACGTCTGAGATTAAACCATAGAAATGTGGTGAAATATGAAGTCAGGTTCTCTTTTTGTCATTGATATTTTTGATATTCTTTGGCTTCTTCAATATGAATATTTGGAATTTACTTTTTCCGCAATCGTTTCAGAAATAATTTCTTTTCGAAAAATAATAATTAATTTGCGTAAAATGCATTAAATGAGTTATATATGTCATAAGCTCGAATTTCTAAAATGATTAAATTGCGACCTTTTTTTATTTTAGTTTACCTTTGCACAAATTTACCGTACAAATAGAATTTTTTAAATATTCTCACATGAGTTATATTTCATATATAAAGGGTCAGCTTGTCAATTTGGAGTTTGCATTAAGCCGCGAATTGGTAAGGTCGAATCGTTCGGGCGGTTATTCCAGCACAACCATAGCGGGCTGTAATACACGTAAATACCATGGATTATTGGTTGTTCCGCAGCCTTGGTTCGATCACGATAACCATGTTTTGCTTTCGTCTATCGATGAAACTATCATCCAACATGACGAACAATTTAACTTTGGCGTTCGAATGTATCCAAATGGAATTTTTGATCCCAAAGGACATAAATATCTCCGCGAATTCACAACCGAGCCTATCCCAAGCCTCGTTTATCGTGTTGGCGGAGTCGTGCTTCAAAAAGAAATGGTTTTCGCTGAAAACGAATCCAGAATATTGATAAAATACACTTTACTAGATGGCCATTCTAAAACGATCCTGCGTTTAAAACCATTTCTCGCTTTTCGTAACGTTCATCAGCTGTCGAAAGCCAATATCAACCTGAACAACAAATTTGAAGATGCAGCAAATGGAAAAAGCTGGCAGTTATATGGTGGTTATTCCAGATTATTTTTTCAGTTATCTAAAAATGCTGAATACACGCATAATCCTGATTGGTACTACGATACAATGTACATTCGGGAAAGAGAAAGAGGATTTCCTTTTACGGAAGATTTATTTGTTCCCGGTTTTTTTGAAGTTGAATTGAAAAAAGGTGAAAGTGTAATTGTTTCAGCCGGGCTTGAAGAAAAACAGCCAGGTACTTTTAACCGTCAATTTACTTCGGAATCGAATAAAAGGATTCCCCGTAATAACTTTGAAAATTGTTTGAAAAACTCTGCAGAACAATTTATCGTCCGCGATAAAAAGAAAGCAGAAATTATGGCTGGTTTCCCTTGGTTTGGTACCTGGAGTCGAGATACCTTTATCGCCCTTCCTGGAATTACGTTGTTTTGTAATAAAGAAGCAGATTTTAAAGCAGTGATTGACACAGCTTTGAATAATATGCAAGGCCCATTGTTTCCGAATATCGGAAGGGAAAATAAACCTGATTATGCATCTGCCGATGCGCCGCTTTGGTTTTTCTGGAGCCTTCAGCAATACGTAATGCAAAAAAATAATTATGCCGAAGTTTGGAAAACCTATAAAAAGAAACTTCAGATCATCCTGAATGGATTTAAAGAGGGAACAGATTTTAATATCAAAATGCATGATAATGGCCTCATTTATGCAGGTGGCACCGGAATGGCGCTCACCTGGATGGACGTTGTAAGCAATGGAAAACCGGTAACTCCCAGAACCGGTTATGCCGTTGAGATCAGTGCTTTATGGTACAACGCAATTTGTTTTGCCCTCGATATGGCTGAAAAAGCCGGTGATATATCTTTTGTCAATCAATGGAAATCATTTCCTGAGAAAATTAAAAATGCATTTATTGAAACATTTTGGGACAGTAAACGTGGCTATTTGGCTGATTATGTGCTTGATAATCATAAAGATTTTACTGTTCGGCCGAATATGTTATTTGCGGTTTCGTTGCCTTACAGCCCACTCACCGATGAGATGCAACACAAAGTCTTGAATTTGGTTAAATCAGAACTGCTTACAGAAAGAGGATTGCGAAGTTTAACACCGCAAGATAAAGATTACCATGGCGTTCTGGAAGGAAATCAATATGAAAGGGATCAGGCTTATCATCAGGGAACCGTTTTCCCATGGTTGATTGGTCCGTTCTGCACAGCCTGGCTCAAGCTAAATGGCAAAAGCGGACTCTCTTTTGTCGAAGAAATTTACCGTGGTTTTGAACCTGTGATGCTAGAAGCAGGTATTGGAAATATTTCAGAAGTATATGATGGCGACCCACCTCACGATTCACGGGGTGGAATATCACAAGCGTGGAACGTTGCAGCTTTGCTGACGGTGAAAAAACTCATCGACGATATGAATAAAATGATATTAAAGTAAAAAATAAATCAACCTATGAAGGTATTAATGTTCGGTTGGGAATTTCCTCCACATATAACTGGTGGTTTAGGTACGGCTTGTTATGGTATGACAAAAGGACTTGTAAAGCATGACGTTGAAGTTATTTTTGTGGTTCCAAAAGCTTATGGTGACGAAAGCGAAGAAGCCGTAAGGCTTGTGAATGCCAGCGATGTGGCTGTTGATTTATCCACAGAAGAAAGCAAGCATTATTGGGATCGTGTGCAGTATATGGAAATTGGATCGAATATTATTCCTTATGTTGGCCCGGAGGAATTTTCTAAAATGACCGGGGAATACATTCATTCTTCCGAGAATTTTAAGAGTAAAGTCTTCGCTCAGAAATATGAATTTTCAGGGAAATATGGCCTGAACCTGATGGAAGAAGTAGCCCGGTATGCCCTGATTGGTTCTTCTATCGCCACACAGTATGAATTTGATGTAATCCATGCTCACGATTGGCTCACATATTCGGCAGGTGTTGCTGCTAAAGAAACGACAGGAAAACCATTGGTCGTGCACATGCATGCCACCGAATTTGACCGTTCCGGCGAAAATATTAATACGGACGTATATGAAATTGAACGCAATGGCATGATGAAGGCCGACCGCGTAATCACTGTAAGCAACCTTACGCGTAACATCGTTATCGAAAGATATGGTATTGATCCTGAGAAAGTTATAACTGTTCACAATGCGGTTGAACCGGTAGATAAAGTGGATGGTGAACAGTATCAGAAACAGGTGAAGGAAAAAGTAGTAACGTTCCTTGGTAGAATTACTTTTCAGAAAGGACCTGAATATTTTGTTGAGGCAGCAAAAAAAATCCTGAAACGCGACCAGAATGTTCGTTTTGTGATGGCTGGATCGGGCGATTTATTGAATAAAATGGTACTCCGTGTTGCGCAACTGCGTATAGGAGATAAATTTCATTTTACGGGTTTTCTGAAAGGTGACGATGTTGATAAAATGTTTGCCATGTCAGATGTATTCGTCATGCCTTCTATTTCAGAACCATTTGGCATTGTACCACTTGAGGCCATGCGATCCAATGTTCCTGTTGTTATCTCGAAACAATCAGGCGTGGCAGAAGTGCTAAAACATGCCATCAAAGTCGATTTCTGGGATATCGATGGCCTCGCTGATGCTATTTATGGACTGTGTCATTATGAAGCGCTTTCGAAGACTTTTATAAAATATGGCAAGGAAGAAGTTGATAGCCTTAAATGGGAAAAAGCTGCCAAAAGCATCAAGGAAGTCTATGACTCTGTGTATATTAAGACAATTTAAAGCCATCGTATTTGCGAATATGTTGGAAAAAATAGAAAAGAAATTTTGTAAACTTGGTAAAACAATACAAACTACATGAAATCAATTTGCTTTTATTTTCAGGTTCATCAGCCATTTCGTCTGCGCACCTACCGTTTTTTTGATATTGGTAAGAATCATTATTATTATGATGAATATATCAACCGGATGATCATGCGTCGGGTGGCAGAGAAAAGCTATCTTCCAATGAATGCCATTTTGTTAGAGCAGATTAAGGAATATGGCGTGCGATTTAAAGTGGCTTTTTCAATATCGGGCATTGCCATGGAACAGATGGAGATGTATGCACCTGAGGTTTTGGAAAGTTTCAAAAAGCTTGTCGCAACAGGAAATGTTGAAATATTGGCCGAGACTTATGGTCATTCACTTGCTTCTCTCAAAAATCCCGACGAATTCAGATATCAGGTTGATTTGCATACCAAAAAAGTGCAGGAATTATTTGGTGTTACACCAACAAGTTTTAGAAATACAGAGTTAATCTATTCGGATAAAATTGGTGAATTGGTTGCCAATATGGGTTATAAAGTTATACTTACCGAAGGAGCAAAGCATATACTTGGATGGAAGAGTCCAAATTATTTATACACCAATGCCATCAACCCAAAACTTAAAGTTTTGCTCAGAAATTTCAGACTGAGTGATGATATCTCATTCCGTTTTTCGCAACAGAGTTGGCCCGAATGGCCTGTTACGGCTGATAAATTCGTTGGCTGGCTGAATAAATTGAATCCAAAGGAAGAAGTGGTGAATATTTTTCTGGATTATGAAACTTTTGGTGAACACCAATGGGCTGCCACCGGAATCTTCGATTTCATGCGCGAATTGCCGAAATCAATTTTCAGTAAATCGGAATTTGTTTACAAAACACCTGCTGAACTCGCGCAGGAACTTCAACCTGTGTCGGCTATTCATGTTCCCAATACACTTTCGTGGGCGGATGAAGAACGTGACTTAACCGCTTGGATCGGAAATAACCTTCAGGATGAAGCCTTTGATAAACTGTATTCGCTGGCCGATAAAATCAGAAAATCGGATGACGAACGACTTAAAAAAGACTGGCTTTACCTGCAGTCGTCGGATCATTTCTATTATATGTGTACAAAATGGTTCTCTGATGGTGATGTTCATCGTTATTTTAACCACTATCCTTCGCCTTACGAAGCGTATATCAATTATATGAATGTGTTGGCCGATTTTGTAATTCGGTTAAATGAAAGTGTGCCAGATGCGAAAGAAATGATGAACGACTTTATGGAAAATGCGGCCCAGTTTGGGAAAGACCTGGGAAAATTAGCTTCCGAAAGACTAAAAGGCGTTGCCAATGATGTAAGAGAGGCAGTTCAGAAGAGTGACGAATTACTCAAACCTGTATTTGCAGATATCAAAAACCTAAAGGATACGAAGATCAAAAAATTGGTAAAGGATCTTGATGCTGAGCAACTTGTGATAGCCCTAAGAGATGCTGAAACTGAACTGGTTGAAAAGGTTCTGCCAAATCTGAACAAGATTACACGCCAGAAATACGATGAAATTTCTACCAATATAGGCAAGATTTCAAAAGCCAAGGTGAAAGAGGTTCGCAGCCAGATTGAGAATAAACTTAAGGACCTTTTCTGATTATTTTCGCACAATTGAACAGATTATAAAATTTAAAAGCCACTCGTCTTTTGCGGGTGTTGTATATATATTGAATTATTTTGAAATTAATTAACTATGAAAAAGCCTGAATATATCTTCGAGACAAGCTGGGAAGTTTGCAATATGGTTGGCGGTATTTATACCGTTATTTCATCCAAAGCAAAAGTACTGAAAGCGGAATTTGGAGATAACTATATCACTATTGGTCCCGATGTATGGAAAGAAACGCGCGAGAATCCTTATTTTGTTGAGGACATGAATTTGTTTACAGAATGGCGTCAGAAAGCCACTCAGGACGGATTAAAGGTACGCGTTGGCCGTTGGGCTATCGAAAGTAAACCGGTCGCAATTCTCATCGATTTTACGCCCTTGTTTACGCAAAAAGATAGTATTTTCACCTCTCTTTGGGAGAGTTTCCAGCTCGATTCAATTCAGGGCCAATGGGATTATGTTGAACCCGCCTTATTTGGTTATGCTGCAGGACAGGTGATTGAGAGTTTCTTCGGTTTTTATATCAGTGGTTACGACAAAATCATAGCACAGTTTCATGAATGGATGACAGGAACCGGTGTTTTATATCTTAAAAAGCATGTTCCAGAGCTTGGTACGGTTTTTACAACCCATGCAACATACCTAGGTCGTGCCATAGCCGGAAACGGAATGCCATTGTATCGCGATCTTTCGAATTATAATCCATCCGTTATGGCGAATCGTTATAATGTGGTATCACAGCAATCACTCGAAAGATGTGCCGCACGTGAATCGGATGCATTTACAACAGTGAGTCAGATTACTTCGAACGAATGTCAACAGTTTTTAGGCAGGGTGCCGGATGCAATCACCATCAATGGTTTTGATAGCAAAATGATTTTGCCATCTGATACTCTTGAAATAAAGAGAACTGTTGCAAGAAAGAAAATTCTGGAAGTGGCCTCTCAGCTAATTGGTTATAAAATTGGTGATCAGACAAAATTGATTGTTTCGAGCGGTCGTTATGAGTTTAAGAACAAGGGAATCGACCTGTTTATTGATGCTTTAGGTGATTTGAATAAAAGTAAGAAACTCACCAAAGATATTCTTGCTATTATTTCTGTACCTGCTCATATTGCAGGACCGGTGCAGGAATTGGCAGCAAAATTGGCCGGCGTTCCGGCTGAAATTCCTGCCGAAAATAAATACACAACACATCGATTATATGATCCTGTAAATGATGCCATTGTGAACAGAATCAAATTGGCAGGACTGAATAATACGAAAGAAGACAAGGTGAAAATAATCTTTGCACCTTCTTACCTGAAAGGGAATGATGGAATTTTTGATCTGAATTATTACGACTTTTTAGCCGGCTTCGATTTGAGTGTCTTTCCTTCCTATTACGAACCTTGGGGTTATACTCCACTCGAGAGTGTGGCCTTTGCCATTCCAACAATTTCTACTTCACTAGCTGGTTTTGGAAGGTGGATCATCGAAAATAAGTTGGAAGGCGATGCGGTGACTGTATTGTCGCGCAACGACGACAATGAAAAAGAAGTCGTTGAAGGGATTGTAAATAAGCTATTATCTTTCAGTAGATTAAATGCTGCCGGAATTTCGAAGGCAAAAATTGATGCGCAGGAAATTGCAAAAAAGGCACTCTGGGAAAAGTTGCTTGTCAATTACGAGAAGGCCTATGATATTGCGCTGTCAAAAGTTGGTGAGCGGGAAGCATTCTTCGATACGAAAAAATATACTGAAACACTCCGAAATTTCAACTACAACAAGCAAGATCAACCCACATGGAAGAAAGTGTTGATACAGCCGGTTTACACGAATCATCTGAAGAAACTACAGGAGCTTTCTCAAAATCTGTGGTGGTCGTGGAACTATGAAGCGATTGCATTGTTCGAATCGATCGATCCTGTTGCCTGGCAAACCTATGAGCAAAATCCTATTTCGATGATGGAAGGTTTGTCGATGAAAAAGATGGAAGCTCTCGATAATGATGAGCATTTTATCAGGCAACTGAATAAGATCTACGACGCTTTTAAAGCTTATATGCAAGGTGCTCCGGATTTTGATTCTGACCGCATTGCCTATTTCAGTATGGAATACGGACTGCATAAGAGTCTGAAAATATATTCGGGTGGATTGGGTATCCTGGCGGGCGATTATTTAAAACAAGCCAGTGATTCATCGGTTAATTTATTGGCTATCGGATTGTTGTATCGTTATGGCTATTTCACACAGGATATTTCAAATGTTGGAGATCAGATTGCGCAATACGTTCCTCAGAAGTTTACACATCTTCCGTTAGAACCTGTTCGGGATGCTAACGGTGATTGGGTAACGATTGGATTGGCAATGCCCGGACGAAATGTTATCGCCAAAGCCTGGAAAGTTAATGTTGGACGTATCCCATTGTATTTGCTCGATACTGATATCGAAGAAAATTCGATGGAAGATCGTACAATTACGCACCAATTATATGGTGGTGACATCGAAATGCGCTTCAAACAAGAGGCTATTTTGGGTGTTGGTGGAATTCGATTGCTACAGGAGCTTGGAATCAATCCAACCATCTTTCATTGCAACGAAGGTCATGCTGCCTTCATCGGCTTAGAACGGTTACGTATCCTTGTCGAACAGAAACATATTCATTTCGATGTTGCGCGAGAGATTGTTCGTGCATCGACCTTGTTTACAACGCATACACCGGTTCCTGCCGGCCATGATGCCTTTGACGAAAATATGTTGCGTACATACGTCCCGCATTATGCCGAACGACTAAATATCAGTTGGGACGACTTTATGAACCTCGGACGTTTCCGTCACAATGATCCATCAGATAAATTTTCGATGAGTGTATTAGCAACGAATCTGAGTCAGGAAGTTAATGGTGTTAGCGAAATACATGGAAGGGTTTCGCGTGAGATGTTCCAGTCACTTTTCCCTGGTTACTTTGCTAACGAATTGCATATTGGTTTTGTCACAAATGGAGTGCATTATCCAACCTGGACCGATTCAAAATGGCAACAGCTATACCAGAACTATTTTACAAAAGGTTTTGAAAACGACCAGTCGAATATGGCACATTGGGCTGCAATTCACACTGTGCCTGATCATGAAATATGGAATATTCGAACTTCGCTCAAAGCTGATTTGCTAAACTATTTAAAATACAGGGTGAAACACGATTTAACAGAGCGCGAAGAGAGCCCGAAGTTGATTGTGAAAACACTCGAATCGATCAATAAAAATGCGTTGGTGATTGGTTTTGCTCGTAGGTTTGCCACCTACAAACGTGCCCATTTACTATTTACAAATCTCGAAATGCTTTCGAAGATTGTGAATAATGCCGAACGCCCCGTATTATTTCTTTTTGCAGGAAAGGCACATCCAAACGATGGTGCAGGTCAGGGCTTGATTAAAAGAATCATCGAAGTTTCCAAATTACCTGATTTTATTGGCAAGGTTATCTTCATCGAAAATTATGATATGGAATTAGGTAAACGCCTCACAAGCAGTGTCGATATCTGGTTAAACACACCAACACGTCCGCTCGAAGCATCAGGCACCAGTGGTGAGAAAGCCGTGATGAATGGCGTTCTCAATTTCTCGGTATTAGATGGCTGGTGGGCCGAAGGTTATAAAGAAAATGCCGGCTGGGCTATTCAGGAGAAACGCACTTACAACAATCAATATTTCCAGGATGAGTTGGATGTGGAAACAATCTATAGCATGCTTGAAAATGAGATTCTGCCGCTTTATTTCGATCGAAACTCAAATGGAGTGCCAGAAAATTGGGTGAAATTCATCAAGAATAACATCAGCGAGATTGTGCCTAACTTCACAATGAAACGTATGCTCGACGATTATTTCGACCGATATTACAACAAGCTCATCAA
>CANNKD010000059.1 GCA_947505205.1 Bacteroidota bacterium
ACTCCTGTTGATGGCCCTCCTGGTGTTGGTTTTGCAGCAAGCTACGAAGCGGTTGTTCAGAGTCTTGAGGTTACAGCTACTTCTGGTGTTGTGGCTAATATTCCAAATATTACTGCCATTCCATTCTTTACAAGAATTCCTTACAATGTTGTTGTTTTGCCTGATCAAGCTACAGCTGATATGTTGAACGCTGGTTATGCGCAATATAATGGAGCTATGGAACAAATGGGATTGCCATATCGCATCAATTGGGCTGTTGGACCGAATCCATTGGTAATTGCCGATGCAACAATTCCTGTTCCTGATGCTTATGCTGCTTTAAGAATGCGTCAAATGGTAGCTGGTGAACTAGCACTTTTATCATTGCCACAAGATTCATTGAAATGCGGTGGTTGGGGATCACAGAAACCAATTGCTAATCAATTTATTTTAACTTTAACTGAAAAGGATGCTATTTTGGCTGCGGTTGCCTCTTATAATACCATTATTGCTTCCGTTGCCTCAACCCATAATCTTGCCTTGGTTGACATGAATAAATATATGGACCAAGCGGCGAGCACGACTGGTATTGTAATGGATGGTGTTAAATTCACAAACGCATTCGTGACAGGTAACTTATTTTCAACTGATGGAGTGCATATTACTCCGCAAGGAAATGCAGCTGTTGCGAACTTCTTTATCGATGCTATCAACACAACTTACAATGCAAGTGTGCCTAAAGCAAATGTAACCGAATACAATGCAGTATTACTTCCGTAATCACATTGAATAATTCTGAAAGGACGATGCTGAAAGGTATCGTCCTTTTTTTATTTTTGCACTATGAAGAAATTACTACTTGCCACCAATAACGCCCATAAGCTTGAAGAAATTCATCAGATTACGAAAGGTAGATTTGAAATTTTAAGTTTAAAGGATGTTGATTTCGTTGGTGAAATCCCCGAAACATCACCTACCATTGAAGGAAATGCCATTCAGAAAGCGCAGTTTATCCACGATTTATTTAATATGGATTGCTTTGCCGATGACACCGGATTGGAAGTTGAGGCATTAAATGGCGAACCGGGCGTTTATTCGGCGCGTTATGCCGGCGAAAGTTGTTCATTTCAGGCTAATATTGCCAAATTACTTGAGGCACTTGATAGAAAAATAAACCGAAAGGCTCGCTTCAGAACGGTAATCGCGCTGATAGTTGATAATCAGTTATTTACATTTGAAGGAATCGTGAATGGGGAAATAAGTGCACGTCAAAGCGGAAATGCAGGATTTGGCTATGATCCGATATTCATTCCGGTCGGATATAAAGTTTCATTTGCTGAGATGGATGCCGCATTGAAAAATAAAATTAGTCATAGAGGTCTGGCAACAGCCAAGTTGATCGAATTTCTGGAAGGTTTACCCCTTAAATAATATTCTCCAAAGCCATATCAAAAAGCTGCTCAAGACTGATATTCATGCAGTTGGCCTGCTTTGGTAAAATACTGGCGGCTGTAATACCCGGAACTACATTTACCTCGAGGAAATACAGCTCGGTAGGAGTGAGGATGAAATCGAACCGGACAAAACCTTTGCAACCGATTCGATGGTATAAATATGCTCCTGTCTTTTTGATCAGGGCATCGGTTTTTTCATCAACTTCGGCCGGCGTGATCTCATCCGACATGCCAGGCGTGTATTTCGCCTCATAATCGAAAAATTCCT
This sequence comes from Bacteroidota bacterium, assembly GCA_947505205.1. Lineage (GTDB taxonomy): Bacteria > Bacteroidota > Bacteroidia > Bacteroidales > F082 > CAJBPB01. Next base: position 1,702 of record CANNKD010000059.1, read on the forward strand.
TCTTGCTAATAATTTCAGTAATCGGAAATACGATCATCCTGCCCTTGGATTCGATCACACCACAGGCAATTTCTCTTCCAGCAATATAACGCTCAATCAGAATTTCCTGGTCTTCAAGAAACGCTTTTTCGATGGCCGGAAGCATTTCATCGATTAATTTCACTTTTGATACACCCACACTGGAACCTCCATTATTTGGTTTTACAAAAGCCGGCAATCCTATTGTTTTTATAATTTCTTCAATGTCAGGAATATGAGCCGAATTAAGTAGCACTGAATCAGCCACTTTAACACCGTATGTTTTTACAATCCTCTTGCAGTAATCTTTATGGAAAGTAATGGCTGAGGTTACCATGCTGCATGAAGTATAAGGAATCTGCATCATATCGAAATAACCGAGTAGCTTTCCATCTTCACCCGGCGTTCCGTGAATAGCATTGAAAACCGCATCGAAAGTGATTTTCGTGCCACTTACCGTGATGGAAAAATCATTTTTATCAACCGGAATTTTTGTTCCGTCATCGGCAATAAAATACCAGTCTTTTCCGCAGATAAAGATCAGATACCCTTTATATTTTTCCGGATAAAGGTATTGTAAAACAACATTTCCGCTTTTAACTGATATTTCATATTCTCCTGAATCACCACCACAAACAATTGCTATCGATTTCATTTGTATTTTACGTTTGTTCTAAATTTTACTTATCTTAAACTTCAATCCATTTGGTTTCCAAAACCTATTGCCGAATTTATCCTTATCTTTGCCCGTTCAAAAGCAATATTTCTTTAAAAATTCGGTTATTAATTTTCGAATTGTTGGGCTAAATTAGATAAAATGGGCTTATTCTCATTCATTTTCAGTAAGAAATTCTTTAAGCATCTGGCCTTCATTGTCATTGTGTTTTTAATCGTGTTGTGGATGGTTTTTCGTGGCCTCGGATCTTACACACGACATGGCGAAGTGTTTGTTGTGCCTGAGTTTGTGGGTAAACAATACAGTGATATTTTTCGGGAAAACGGGAAATTATTCACTTTTATCATTACAGACAGCATTTATAAACGTAATGTTCCAAGTGGTACAGTTTTGATGCAGGATCCCATGCCGGGCAGCAAAGTTAAGCAGGGGCGCAATATGTATATTATCACGGTGGCTAAGATGCCTGAGAAAGTGAAAATGCCAAATCTCCGGAATTTATCGATGCGACAGGCTGAGGTATCATTGCAGGCAGTGGATTTAAGAATTAATGATTTATATTATGTTGATCATTTTGCACGGAATGCAGTTGTAGATCAGGAATATAATGGCGTTGTAATCGAACCGGGGACTGAGATATTTCGAGGATCATCTATCGATCTTCAACTTGGTAATGGTGGTTCGATGGAGAAAACTGAAATACCATTCCTTATTGGATCAAAACCCGGTGAATTGATCAATTTGCTGCATTCAAACTATTTAAACCTTGGTAATGAGGTTTTTATGGATGATAATGATACCGTTCATGCACGTGTTTTCCGAACTGAACCGAGCTCTTTACATGCGTTAAAGGTTGATCCCGGAACAAAAATTTCAGTCTGGTATCGCTCAAACAAACTGGTTAATTTTAGTGAGATCATCATGAATGCAATGAATGATACTGTTATTTCAGATAGTACAGATACGATTCACAATTATTTTTAATTATTATTGAATGAAGCTTAGGTTCTTGAAAAAATATTTCGTTGCATCCGTTTTGTTGATCATTTGTACTACTTTGCATTCTCAGGAAATGCTTAGTGGTTTGGAGGTAAATCGTTTAGTTAAGTTATCCTTTGAGCAGCCTGATCAATTTAATCGTTTGAATAATAGTTATTTAACTATTCCATTCAAAGATGATTTTTCTAATTCCCATGTTTATCCTAATGCTGGTTTGTGGAGTGATCAAAATGTATTCGTAAATAATGATTTCGCCATCAATCCACCAAATTCTGGTGCAGCCACTTTTGATGTGCTGGATCAAACTGGAAAAGTTTATTCAACGGCCTCATACCAGCTTTTTGTGGCAGATTATCTGACTTCGAATATAATACGACTTGATTCAGTTTTCCTTCCAGAAATAAAAAATATTTCGCCTGCCGATTCTGTTTATTTCAGTTTTTACTTTCAGATTCAAGGAAGAGGCGACCGCCCTGAAAAGGGCGATTCACTTGTTTTGCAATTTGGTCATCCTTCCGGGAATATGGTTTTCGATTATATCGACTCGGTTTCTATGCCTGTGGATGTTTATTTGTTTGCCAATGGTGTAGAAGCGGTTTATCCCGGAGATACACTTTATGCTCCTGATGGCTGCAACCAAAATCTTTATTTAATTGTTGACCGAATGTTAACATGGGGGGATGATGTTACTTTGCCCTGCGATACCGTGCTTAAACCGGAAATAATCTGGAATAGAGCCTGGTCTGTAGCCGGAGTTTCAATCGCCGACACAGTTATCCCTCGGTCTGATGTTTTTAAACAGATTCTAATTCCGATAACCGATCCCAAATATTTTGTACCCGATTTTCAGTTCAGGTTTTATAATTACGGAAGCATTGCTTCAAACAATAATCCCGGTAACAAAGGCAATGTAGATCAGTGGAATCTGGATTATGTTTATTTGAATATGAATAGGTCAAAATCGGATTCAACATATAAACAAGTTTCTTTCTCCAATAGAGCACCTTCGTTTTTAAAGCGTTACGAATCAATGCCTTATAAACAATATCGTAGCGATCCGACGAACGCCATGAAGCTTGAGTTTGAGATGAATATTACCAATCTGGATGATGTTACGCATCAAACTCATTATTGGTACAGTGTTACACAACAGAATGGCAATCAATATTATACGTATGATGGCGGCGTTTGCGATTTGTTACCGGTTACGCTGGGTGGATTTCAGTCTTGTTCCTCGTGTGGTGCTTTTCAAGCCTGCCCTCCTGTTAATTCATTGTTTGCTTTACAAACGGGAATTGATTCTACTTCGTTCGTTATCAGGCATTTTGTGAGTGATTCATCGGGTTCAAACAGATTGGTTGATTCTTTGCTCTTTCATCAGGGTTTTTATAATTATTTTGCCTATGACGATGGAACACCGGAATTGGGTTATGGGCTGGAACCGGCTGGTGCATCCGTAGCTGTACAGTTTAAAATGGCAACACCTGATACATTAAAAGCTGTTCAGCTTTATTTTAATCGCACACTCAACGATGCTAATTATAAATATTTTGACATTGTGGTTTGGGGTGATAACAACGGAAAACCTGGAGCTGAGCTTTATCGCAAGTCGCAACAGCATCCGCTTTGGACTGATGATTTGTATGGTTTCAGCTTGTATTCGTTTTCAAATCCAATTATTGTTAGTGGTATTTTCTATGTTGGATTGTATCAATCCGAAATGGGTAGTTTAAATATTGGATACGACGCCGTGAATAATAATAGTCAATATACTTTTTATGATATTGACAATCAATGGTATAACAGTCAATTTGAAGGTTCTCTGATGATTCGTCCGATAGTTGGATCGAATAAACTAATCGGAATTATTGAGAACAATCGTACTTCCGAACCTTCTGTCAGTATTTCACCAAATCCATCTTCCTCCCATGTTTCAATTACAATCAATGATGTCAATGGATTTATTCCAAAAACGATTCAGTTGACTGATCTCACTGGAAGAAAGCTTTTTTCAAAACAATTCGACACTTATTTAAATATTTCCGCACTTGATGCCGGAATTTATTTTTTGCAGGTGATTGATGAAAATCAGAAAATAATCAGTACACGATTGATGGTAGCAAGATAATAGATGACCGAAAAAGAAGATGAATTCATTGATTTAGAGACCGCTGACGAGAACAGTGAACTTTTTGAACATTTCAGAATAATCGTTGACAAAGGTCAGGCTCAGTTACGTGTTGATCTGTTTTTACTGAATCGACTCCAAAATGTTTCCAGAAACAAAATTCAACAGACTGCAAAAGCTGGAAACATATTGGTTAATAGTCAGGTAGTAAAATCTAATTACCGGATAAAACCCAGCGATGTCATCACTGTTGTCTTTAGTTATCCGCCTCGTGAGGTGGAAGTTACACCTGAAGATATTCCACTTGAGATCGTTTATGAAGATAAACATTTGCTTGTCGTAAACAAACAGCCTGATTTGGTCGTTCATCCCGGTCACGGTAATTTCACGGGCACTTTGTTGCATGCGCTGATGTTTTATTTTGAAAAATCAGGCCAGAATATTGAAAACAAGCATGGTTATCTGGTGCATAGGATTGATAAAGATACCTCCGGTTTGTTGCTTATTGCCAAGGACGAATTGTCGCAGACCCGGTTAGCAAAGCAGTTTTTCGATCATACTATCGAAAGGCGTTATCAGGCTCTTGTTTGGGGTGGATTTACCGAAGATTCAGGTACAATTTCTGGTCATATTGGTAGAAGTATCCGCGATCGCAAGGTGATGGCGGTGTATGAAGATGGTTCCGTTGGAAAGGAAGCCGTCACACATTATAAGGTTTTACAACGGTTTGGTTATGTAACTTTGGTCGAATGCAAGCTCGAAACCGGTCGGACACATCAGATTCGGGCTCATTTCAAACACATTGGTCATCCGCTTTTCAACGATAGTTGGTATGGTGGAAATGCCATCATCAAAGGAACCACTTTTACCAAATACAAGCAGTTTGTTGATAACTGTTTCAAAATTCTGCCACGACAAGCCTTACATGCCAAATCACTGGGATTTGTCCATCCGATTACCAAAGAAAATTTGTATTTTGAATCGGATTTGCCAGTTGATTTTAAACAATTGGTTACGAAATGGGAAAATTATACAAGTTCGAGAGATATAGAATAACTATCTTCTAATCAGTAATTTGATATTCTTTTTTGTGGTTCCGGTTTGAATACTCAGGATAAAAAAACCATACTTATCAGGATCAAACACTATATTAAACTTTGCGCCGGAAATATTCTTATCCACCGTTATTTCACGACCCATCAAATCAAAGAGTTGTATTTGAACATCTAATGGTATCTCGGTACCAAAGTTGATTGTAACTGTTCCGTTTGAAGGATTGGGATACAGGAATGGCCTCACCTGAATATAACCAATTCTTTCCATCGTGTCGGCTGTTGATTCGTTGGAAACGACCAATTTAACACTGAAATTTCCGGAAGAATTATATTGTATATTACTGGGGTTCATTTCGTTACTGGATACTGAAGAGCCTCCTTCAAATGTCCATTGGTAATTTGTAATCCGTCCAAAAGACAAGTTTTCAAAGTTAATTTGCTGGCCAATTGTTATCTCACTAAAATCGGCTGCGAAATCTGCAACAAGAATTTCCTCATTTACACCCATGCCTGGCAGCGAAGTTATCCCGGTGTTTTCGGGGTCGAGCCATGGCTGCAACTGATTGTAAGCTTGCGTTCCATTCGAGCTCCAGCTTTTACTGAATTTACCATAATAATCCATGGCATCAGTTGATGAACAATCAGATCTCCCGCCAGTTAGCGAACCAATAATTCTTCCATTGGAATCAAATAATGGCGAACCGGATGAGCCGCCTTCAGTAACACCGAAACCATTTGATGTTTCAGACCAATAAGTCTGCCAATAGTTACCATTCGGATTTTCAACCGTTTGATCGTAATCTGATGAAACAGGTTTTTGTGTATAGGTCGAAATTTTTTTGATATCGCCCTGCGGATGATGAATGCATGATCCGTTATTCGAAATTTGTTCGTCGGTTGTCCAGCCATTAAAAAATGGTAAAAAGGAAGATGGAATCGACTGATTCAACTGTACTAATTTAAAATCTGAACCTGAATATGTTGCGCCAAGCGCCAATAAACTAGCACCAACGATCGATTGAGACTCTGGTTCCGTTGATGGATTTTGACAATCCTGGCTTTCGTAATCGAAATCAAAAATCCATTGATTGTAATCTGATTCAGACGCACCATCGCCGCAATGATTTGCAGTTAGGAAATAAGGTTTAAAATCACGTAATGCATTGTTAACCAAGGTTCCGGAACAATAAAATATAGCGCCTCCTTTTTTTACCAAAACTCTTGCCACGCCTTGTTTAATGTGTTTCCAGGCATCGCCTTCGCTGCAATTTACATTCACTTCGCAATCGCCGGAAGAACCAAAACCGGTTTTTAAATCAGAAGGGCTAATGATTCCAATTTCAGAAATATTTATCTGGTAATCGTTTGATTGTGAAGAAGTTTCAAATTGTAAGATAATATTATCCGATTCCATTGTTTCGAAGGCAAATTCAGATTGGCGGCCTTTGCTTTGATTTGTGAAAGCTCCAATTAATTGCTTTCTATCTTTGCTAAATGCAAAAAAGTTTCCTGTTTCTCCGGGATTAAACGTATCGAAATACAATACACATCTGCTAGAGGCTGCAAATGATAATTGAATGCGCCAGATTTTAGTCTTTAACGTGTCAAAAATCATCCATGTGCCAGTAATGGAGGGATTTATACTTATTTTTTTGGTATAACCAATGAGCAACGGAAATTCATTTTTGTTTCTTTGCGTTTCTGTAGAATGATCTGCGTGAATATGCATGGTTTCGATCGGAAAATCTGTCTCAAACAATATAGGAGTTTTGTCTTCTCTGATTTGAGCGATTGTACTATTTGTGGCTATCAGAAATAGGAATATGATCAGTTTCAGATAAAGGTAATTATTGAGTTTTGTTGTCATTGATCAAATTCGTTTCTGTTTAGTTAAGCGCTTTGGCAATAAAAAGTGGATTGAGTTCATTTCAACGATAAAAGTACCGTAATTCTCCTTTTCATCTGCACTTGGTGAACCAAAAATCTTAAATTTGTCAAAATTTGAATGCAATGATTGTTATAACAGGTGCTGCTGGCTTTATTGGGAGTGTTGTTGCTGGAAAGCTGAACGGGAAAGGGATTTCGAAACTGGTGTTGGTGGACGATTTCAGTCGGAAAGATAAAGAATCAAATTTCATTTCGAAACAGTATCACCAATTGGTCGATCGCAATGTTTTCTTTGCGTGGTTTAACGAGCATGCGTCTCATATAAATTATGTTGTACATCTTGGCGCGCGCACCGATACGACTGAGTTTAATAGAGATATTCTTGATGAATTGAATCTTGAATATACCAAATCTGTTTGGAGGCTTTGCACGCAATTTAAAATCCCTTTGATTTATGCCTCATCTGCAGCTACATACGGTTTGGGCGAGTTTGGTTATAGCGAAAACGAAACGAATATTTTTAAATTAAAACCGCTTAATCCTTACGGTGAATCGAAAAATGAATTCGACAAATGGGCTTTGAAAGAAACTTCTCAACCGCCTTTTTGGGCAGGATTGAAGTTTTTTAATGTCTATGGCCCCAATGAATACCACAAAGCACGTATGGCTTCTGTGATTTTTCATTCGTTTCACCAGATTAAAAACACTGGCAAAGTGAAATTATTTAAGTCGCATCGGCCTGATTTTGAAGATGGTAAACAATTACGAGATTTTGTTTATGTGAAAGACGTTGCCGATGTGATTGCATTTTTGATTGCAAACAAACCCGATAGTGGTATTTATAACCTCGGAACCGGACAAGCCCGTTCATTTTACGATCTTGCCAAGGCGACATTCACAGCCTTGAATTTGAAACCATCAATCGAATTTATTGATACTCCGTTAGATATACGTGATAAATACCAGTATTTTACTGAAGCCGATATGACAAAACTACGCAGCGCAGGTTATCCTGGTATCTTTACAACACTCGAAGACGGAGTGAAAGATTATGTTACGAATTATTTGGTTGAAAAGAAGTATTTTTAGGTAGATTTTGATTCAGTCAAACGGAAAAGTTAGATTACTTTGCCAGGGAAAGTTCTTTTTCCAGCCCAACCAGAAAATTCTTTGCCCGATGCAGTGTGGCCAATAAAACCACCTTGCTCTCAACCTCGTCAAACTTATTTTTTAATTCCTCTTTGGCGCCCTGCAAGGTGTAACCTTTTTCTTTTACAAGATGATAAATCATGTGCAAATGTGTTACATCACTTTCTGTAAAGAGTCGGTTTCCTTTTTTGTTCTTTTTAGGTTTCAAAACATCAAATTCCTTCTCCCAAAAACGTATTAATGAGGTGTTTACGTTAAACATGGTGGAAACTTCCCCAATGCTGTAATAGATTTTTAATGATTTTGCCATAATTATCGCAATTAATCCATTGTTTGGCTTGGTGCAGATGATAACTCAATGATTTGTTCGTATTCTTCAGGACTTAAATCATTGAAAAAGAAGTGGATAGGATTAATAGCGATGTTACTTTTATGCACTTCATAATGAAGGTGAGGTGCCGTTGATTTGCCGCTATTACCACTCTTCGCGATCAATTGTCCTCTTTTTACAACATCACCAACCTTTACTTTAAACTGGTTTAGATGGCTGTATGTGGTTTTAAATCCAAATCCATGATCAATGGTCAAACTTTTACCGTAACCCCATTTCGAGACATCAGCTTCAATAACTTTGCCTTGGCCGGCAGAAAATACATTGGTTCCAACCGGGACCGAAAAATCAACGCCTTCATGCATCTTTTTCACCTTATAATATGGATCTACACGCACTCCAAAATAGGATGAAATCCTTCGCATATCGTTAATTTTAACCGGTTGAATAGCCGGAATTGAGCTTAACATCACCGATTTATTTTTGGCCATTTCAAACACTTCATCATAAGATTTCGATTGCACATATAACTGACTTGCAATCTTATCTATTTTTTTTGCCGTCTCAATTACCAAATCTGAATTTGAATAGCCTTCCATCTTTTCATAACGATCAGCTCCGCCATAACCGGCTTTCCTCACGGAGTTTGGGATAGGATCAGCCTCAAAAATCACGCGGTAAATATTATCATCGCGCTGCTGCATATCAGCAATCAATGCTTCCAGACTGCCCAGCCGGTCTGTCATCATTTCATACTGAAGCTTCATGTATTCAAGCTCCCTTTTTTGAATTCTTTCTTTTGGAGATCCAAAGAAATTATACCAGATAAAGACGAATGCTGTTGCGAAAACCCCTGTTGTCACGAGAAAATAGAAGAAACGCACAAGTTTCTGCCGCCATCCGAGACGAAATTTCTCGTATGACAGCGTCATGGGGTTAAAGATATATTTATGTGCTTTCATGAAATGTTACAAGCTGTCAAACTGTGATCGTATAATTTGATGACGGCAAAGTTAAGTAAAAACTCTAAATTTGCAAACTCAAATCGTAACTTAACATTCATTAACAGCAAATTGAATATGACATCAACGCAAATTCGCAATGCCTTTTTAGAGTTTTTTCAGTCAAAACAACATCAGATTGTTTCATCAGCTCCTATCGTTGTCAAGGATGACCCAACCTTGATGTTTACCAATGCCGGAATGAACCAGTTTAAAGAAATATTTTTGGGAAATATGCCTGCCAAATTCAATAGGATTGCTGATACTCAGAAGTGTTTGCGCGTTTCAGGAAAGCATAATGACCTCGAGGAAGTTGGATACGATACCTATCACCACACCATGTTCGAAATGCTTGGTAACTGGTCGTTTGGCGATTATTTCAAAAAAGAAGCGATTGACTGGGCGTGGGAATTGCTTACCGATGTGTTGAAAATTGATAAGGATCGCCTGTACATCACTGTTTATGGTGGCGATGCAACGGATGGGTTGGAGCGCGATAACGAAGCTTATGATTTTTGGAAAAAACATGTTTCTAAGGACAGAATTTTGTTTGGGAGTAAGAAAGATAACTTTTGGGAGATGGGGGATTCTGGTCCTTGCGGCCCGTGTTCAGAAATTCATGCTGATATTCGTGATGACAAGGATAGAGAAGCGGTTGATGGAAAAACGCTTGTAAACAACGATCATCCGCTTGTTATTGAGATTTGGAACCTTGTCTTTATTGAGTTTAATCGCATGGCGAGTGGTCAATTAACAAAATTACCGGCTCAGCATGTTGACACGGGAATGGGTTTTGAACGTTTGACGATGGTATTGCAAGGTAAAAAATCGAATTATGATACGGATGTGTTTCAGCCGATTATTCAGGAAATTGCGAAACTCTCAAAACATACTTATGGTATTGATAATCAAAAAGATATTGCAATGCGCGTGATTGCAGATCATCTTCGGGCAGTGAGTTTTACAATCGCTGATGGACAATTACCATCGAATACCGGAGCTGGTTATGTCATTCGCCGGATTTTACGTCGGGCCGTGCGATATGGTTATACATTCCTTGGATTCGAAGAACCTTTTTTGTATCAATTATTACCAGTTCTCTCAAGCCAAATGGGAGGAAATTTTCCTGAAATGGTCAATCAACTCGATCTCGTTACAAAGGTAATTCACGAAGAAGAAGCTTCTTTCCTGCGAACACTTTCACAAGGAATCAGAAAATTTGAACACTACGTTAAAAATATTGATAATCAAAATATTATCGATGGCGTATTTGCGTTTGAGCTTTTCGATACCTATGGATTTCCGGTTGATTTAACAAAATTGTTGGCAAAAGAAAAAAATCTGGATGTTGATTTAATTAGTTTTCAAGCCAAACTGGAAGAACAAAAAAATCGTTCGCGCAAGGCGGCAGAAGTAGCTGCCGGTGATTGGGTTGTCATTGACAATCAATCTGTTAAAACAGAATTTGTTGGTTATCAAAGTACCGAAAGCACGGCAAATATTATTCGTTACCGCAAGGTAGCAACCGCAAAGAAAACCTATTTCGAAATCGTATTAAATTGTACACCTTTTTATGCAGAATCAGGCGGTCAGGTGGGAGATACGGGAATTTTGAAAAGTGCAGATGAAACAATCGAGATTTTCAATACTGTAAAAGAGAATAATTTAATCATTCATTTAGCTGAAAAAATGCCGCAAAATATTGAATGTGAGCTTATTGCGGAAGTTAATATCAGCAGACGCCGTAAAATCGTGACGCATCATAGCGCAACACATTTAATGCATGCCGCACTCAGAATTGTTTTGGGCAAACATGTTGAACAGAAAGGTTCATTGGTTGACGACGAGCGTTTGCGTTTTGATTTTAGCCATTTTTCAAAAATGACTATTGAGGAGATTCGGTTGGTGGAAAAAATCGTAAATGAGAAAATAAGAGAAAATATTCAAGGGAATGTTGCTGCTGATGTGCCCGTAGATGAAGCCAAAAAAATGGGCGCAATGGCTTTGTTTGGAGAAAAATATGGTGACTTTGTGCGTGTGGTTTCATTTGATCCGGCTTATTCGATTGAGTTATGTGGCGGAACGCATGTGGCAGCAACCGGTCAAATTGGAAGTTTTAGAATCATATCTGAAAGTGCTATTGCTGCCGGTGTTCGTAGGGTTGAAGCCGTTACAGGTCAAGCTGCAGATGACTTTATGAATGTCCAAATGGATCAATTACATAGTATAAAAGAACTGATAAAAAGTTCGGGTGATGTGCTTAAAAGTACTCAACAATTGGTTGATCAGAACCATCAACTTCAAAAACAGATTGAGCAGTTGATGAATGAAAAAGCAATTGAGTTTGCAAAAACGTTAATAAACAAGGAGGAGATAATAAATGGTATTCGTTTTATCAGCGATATTGCTGATCAGGATGGCGAGTTTATCAAGAATGTTTGTGTTCATTTAAAGTCAACTCAGTCAAATCTGATTGTTTCTTTGGGAGGTAACAAAGACGGAAAAGCATCACTCTGTTTAATGATTTCCGATGACTTAATCAATCAAAAAGACCTTGATGCTTCGAAGCAAATCCGAGATGCCTCAAAAACAATCATGGGAGGTGGTGGAGGTCAGAAGCAGCTGGCAACCGCCGGCGGAAAGTATCCCGAAGGCTTGCCTAAGGCTATGGAAATCATCAGAAATTTTGTTAACGGTTTGAAATAATTTGTTAAAAAGAGGTGTAAATATTTAATATACAATGCATTAATCGATTGTTCATTGTGTTAATAAAATCGTGAATAAAAATCTAATTTTATTAAAATTAGACCGGTTTTTACAATAAATTTACACTGAGCATATACCGGGCTTGTTTATTCTGCTATTTTTGCATAATATGTTCTTTTATTGACATTATGAAAAAAACAATAATACTCTTTTCTGTCGTTTTAAACACTCTGCTGCTTTACGGGCAGGCAAAGGACACTTATGAATTAGAGAATTTCTCTATCATGAGTGATATACAGTCATCGATAACCGAAGCCAGAGGTTGGTCTATGCAGGATAACGGAAAGTGGGCGTATGAGACCAACACTATTCCTTATTCTGACAGCAGAACCAACACGTCGCGACAAGCCGGCGTGAAGGAGTTAGGACAGGATAATTTTATTGCCATCGAACTGCGTAAAATCATGATTGATGAAGTTCAGTACAATGTTTTGGTGAAGAAATATAAAGACGGAGAATATGAGTTTCCATTAATTTACGAAAACTGGACAAGTTATAATTCATTGAAATTCTGGGTTTTTAAAGGTGAGAAACTCGCTGAGTTGCTTCCCGAGAAAACACAGTTTAATTTGATGTATCTCGTTGATTTGGATTGTTTTGCTGCATCAACAATCAGAAATTATGAGAGGAATGTTTTTATTGATCCTGATATGAAACTCAAAAGCAGTTCAACAGGTGCGGTGAGGGGATTTGATCATTACAAAGGTGGATACGAAGAGGTAATTATCAGGCGGATTCAGGATGTCAAAGCCGCAAAACGGAAGTCGGATGGTAATCTTTTCATGGCAATTTACCCTATCATGGCAGATGATAAAGAAGTTGTTCGTTTTAAATTTGTTGATACCTATAAAAATGACAATTTAGTTAAAATACAAGGATCTCCTGATAACTGGAAAAATCTCTTTGAGTCAAGCTTTTACGAGGTTGATTTTACTACTTATTCGGGATTCATTCAGGATTCAAAGAACTATTTCATTGAAGTGGATAAGGCGACAACTGCGTATAGTTCTGATTACAATTATGGGATTTTACGTTATCAGATTGGCGATTATGTGGGCGCATTGGACGCATTTAACAAAGCAATTGCCGAAAATCCCGAGACAGATGATTTCATGATTTACTCATATCGGGGTAACACAAAGAGTAAGAGTGGATTGTATTATGAAGCCATTGCCGATTTCACAAAGGCGATTGAATTAAAGCCAACCAAGGTGATCGATTATTCAAATTGGGTAAAGAATTATTTCAATAGAGGGGTTGCTAAATTTTACCTCGAAAATCTGGAAGGTGCTTGTGAAGACTGGAAGAAATCGTACGATCTGGGTTATGGGAGTGCCAGCGAATATTTGAATGAATATTGTGGTCAAAAAACTAATTGATTTATTCGATGTCCCTAAAAAAAACTTTTGTCCTTTTCCTGTTTTTTTATGCATGTTTGAGTTCAGTAGCTCAAAATAAAATAGCTGAATATCAACCTGGTAAATGGCAAGTTGGAGGAGCATTAGGGTTTTGTCAATATTATGGCGACGTAAGTAACAAAGGTTATTTTCAAAAATTTGCCGGAGAACTGGGTTATTCATTGTCATGGTACGGCCGGTATCATTTCAATAATCTGAATGGCATTGGACTCAATTTTCATTCAGGTAAATTGAATAGTTCAAAAGACAATTTATCGAACGGTGATCCGCTTTATTTTCAATTTTCATCCGGAATATTTAATTTTGATGTTCACAGTTATTTGAATATCAGCAATTTATTCTGGGGAAGTTCCTCCACGCGCAAAATGGATATTTATGGAACTGCAGGTATTGGCCTGATGTTTTGGAACAGTTTACTAACGAATTCGCTCACAGGTGAAATTTTAGCCCAAAAAGGAATGACATTTCCTGATCATACTTACAAAACATCGGGAGCTTATTTTCCGGTTGCGCTAGGCTTAGATTACAAAATCAATCAAAAACTTAGCTTCAATTTTGAAATAGCAGTCATTACAGTGTTTTCTGACGATGTTGATTTTTATAACGACGGATTCCCAAATGATATGCTTTCGTTCACTTCTTTCGGACTTGCCTATCGGTTTGGAGAAAAAGGAAAGCCAGCAGCGAAAAAAACTGGTACAACTTCCCCGAATCCCACAGGGCCAGTGAAAGTGGTCGATTATGACCTCTATAAAAGTAAGCAGGCTTTTACTACTCAACCTATTCCGGTGCTCACTGTTGAGGATCGTAAAGTGGTTGAAAATAAAGCTTTTGAATTCAGGGTTCAGGTTTTGGCAAAGTCAAACAAGGTAGAAAATGTCCGTAAATTCTTTCCTCATGTGACATTCGATTACGATATCAGAGAAAACGCATTTGGTGGCATTTATCGCTATTCAACCGGTAGTTTCGCTACATTCAAAGATGCGGAAGCTTATAGCCAAACCATGCGCAGCAGAGGAATTAGTGACGCATTTGTAGTTGCTTACGAAAAAAATATTCGTGTGACAATCACCAAAGAAATGCGATCAAAATAAGGTTTCTGAGACCTTTCCTGTTTTTTTTATTTGTCAATGAGTATAAAAAAGATTGATTACGTAAAAACACGTATTGACATAGAACATTTATTAATCTATATTTGAGCACCTTTTTACCTAATTAATTTTCGGTTTTGCTAAAATGGTTTATACTAATTACAAATTACTAATTTAACACCTACTATTTATGAAAAAAACATCTACTCTATTTATGGTGCTGCTTCTCTGCACCACGTTTCTCGTTGCAAGTAATGAAAACAATGTAAAATCAAGTCAGCGAAAGGCATTGTGCAAAGAATTATCAAAGTCAACAAGAATCACGGATTACGCTCTTGAGATTAGGAATCTGATGCATCAGTATCTTTCCATTGCAAACGAAAATACAAAATCATCCGCCGCTGTTGTGCAACGTTTGGATAGCTTCTACTCTGATGCTTGGAATTTAACTTCATCCACATGGGAAAATGATTCTAAAATGGAATATACCTACAATGAAGCTATGCAAAATACGGTGCAGGTGGAAAGTGATTGGGATTTAACTGGCAATGTGTGGATTAATGTCTCCAAAACCGATGTTTACTATAATGCTACCGGATATGTTACGAGCTTTATTATTAGTGACTGGGATGCTGCAACAAGTACATGGTTAAATGCAATGAAGCTTGAATTAGTTTATACTGATACCGGCCTTGGAGAGATGTTAGGCTATATGTGGAATGCAGGAACGAGTCAATGGGAACTATTTACGAAGTTGACCTTTACAGTAAATGCAAATAATGATCTCGTTTTGACGGTTACCTCCGTTTTTGATGCCGGCAGTGGAACCTGGTTTGATGTGTCAAAGTCTGAATATACATATACTGGTGAAAATGTATCCATGCAAATTGATTCTGAGTTCAGTTTTGCTACCTTTAGTTGGGTATATGCAACTAAGCGAACGTATGCTTACGATGCAAATAATTATTTATCGGAAGAAGTTAGATTTGATTGGGATGAGACAACGAACGCTTGGGTAAATTCCGATAAACAGGAATCCGTATATGATGGTAGTGGTAATCTAAGTGTTTTGAATTATTTTAATTGGAATGGTAGCCAATATGTATATTCGATGATGGAGGAATACGTATATAATATGACCTACCCAATATCTGAGCTTATATTTCCGGCATTAGATGGCCCATCATGGCAATTTAATTATATGCCTGTGTCAAGTACCCTTTCATCGATGCCATTACCAATGCGTTCGATGTTTATGGGACGTAGCAGGTATTTTTATTCAGAGCAAAATTCAACTGGTATTCAACAAGTTGAATCAAATTTGGTACAGTTGTTACCAAATCCGGCAAACGATTTTATTACCGTTCATACCGTTTCTGCTGGTATTGTTAAATTATTGGTTGTTAATCAGTTAGGTTCAATTGTATTATCGCAGGAGGCAACAGACAATCAACGAATCTCAATTGATCACCTTTCCTCAGGTACCTATTTCTATCAAATTATAGATGGTGCAAAAGTTCAAAGTGGAAAATTGGTAGTGCAATAAACTGCATAATCAATATTAAAAAAAAA
>CANNKD010000060.1 GCA_947505205.1 Bacteroidota bacterium
ATTTTTGTAGATGGATGATTATACATATCGAGATCCATTGCAGGCGCAAGAAAAACATCACATCTTGCAGATAAATAAACCGTTAAAAGATAATCATCAGCGATCCCAGCATTTAATTTTGCAAGTGTATTGGCTGTTACCGGAGCGATGATAAACAAATCGGCCCATAAACCAAGTTCAACATGGCTATACCATTCTCCGGTAGTTTTATTGTGTGATTCTATCAGCACAGGATTACCCGAAAGTACTGATAACGTGAGTGGTGTAACAAATTCTATAGCTGAAGGACTCACAATAATCCTCACTTCTGCGCCTTCCTTTTTGAGAAGGCGAATAAGGATTGGAATTTTATAAGCTGCGATACTTCCGGTAATTCCGATCAGAATTTTTTTACCCTTCAGCATAGCTAATTACTTAAAAATCACCTTCTTCTTTATGAGGATTGCGGAAATAAATCTGATCATTCAAAAATTCATGAACAGCAATAAGGGTGGGTTTTGGCAAACGTTCGTAAAATTTTGCAATCTCAATCTGTTCTCTGTTTTCAAATATTTCTTCGAGATTATCAGAAGCAGAGGCAAACTCGCCAATTTTCTTATGCAATTCCTCTTTCATTTCTGTCGAAATCTGGTTGGCTCTTTTTGAAAGGATAGCCACCGTTTCATAAATATTTCCTGTACCTTCGTAAAAAGAGTCTTTTTGGCGGGTTACAGCTGATGTTTCGGCTTTGATCTTTTTAAAATCCATATTATTTCAATTTTTCTAATTTTTCACGCGAAATAAGGTTGACAGTCTTCTCCAAACCTTTCAGGTATTCACTGTCGGGATACATATATAGTAAACTATTGTAGGCATCTATTGCTTTTTCAAATCGCTCCCGCTGTTTTGAAGGAATACTGCGATCTGCATATTCGTAATATCCTCGCGCCATATATTTTAGCACTTCTTCGCGACGATCTGTATCCGGAAAATTCTTTAATAAGTTTTCGAATGAAGTGATAGAGGCCATATAATCTTCCATCCGATAGTACATCACAGCAATATTAAAAGCTTTAAGCTCAAGTTTATCCCGTAATTCATCCATCAAAATATTACATCCGGGAATGTGCTCGCTTTTTGGATATGCATCCATAAAGACCTGTAATTCAGTGATTGCCAGATTCGTATTAGATTGATCAAGACTTGGACGTGGTGAGTCGAGATAGTAACAATATGCATTCATATACATACATTCCTCGGCCCTTGGTGAACCAGGAAATGTTTCTGCGTAACGCTTAAAATAAAAACTTGCAACTGTGTAATCTTCAATATAATAGTAACAATAAGCCGAGTAATAATTAATATCCTCTCCCTTATTTGTACCACGAAATGCAGACTGAAGTAAATCGAACAATTCCAGTGCCCTGTTGTAATCTTTCTTTTCGTAATAATCTACTGCTGCTTCATATTTCGCATCATTGTCGGTACTCTTCAGCAGTTTTGAATAGCTGCTGCACGACCAAGTACTTAATATTGAAACAATTGAAAGAAATATTATGAGTTTTCTAACCATGGCGCAAAAGTACATTTTTTTTCATTGTGTTTTTAAACGAATTATCATTTCTTGTATTGTGGTTGCCCCTTTATTTAATCAATTTTAACAATATATCCTGAACCCTTGTAACTGTTCAGGTATCCTCAAACATAAAATCAAAAAATAATACAGCGAATTGGATTAAAATTCAGTTTCAAAACACCAATTAATGATAATTCATATCAAAACTGGTGACACTTTATAGACCTTAATTATTTTAAATTCATTAATTGTTAAATAACATCAGCCAAATGGAAGGAATATTTGATAAATTCATAAATTTGCAGAAAATTTAAAACTTAATAAAGTGGATGTTTTCAACAAATGTACTGTAAACCTTGGACCTTTAGGGGTTTATGCCGACCGGACTGAAGGATATTTTATGTTTCCAAAGCTCGAAGGAGAAATTGGTAACAGAATGATTTTCAAAGGAAAAGAAAGATTAATTTGGAGTTTAAATAACTATCTTGGCTTGGCAAACCATCCCGATGTTAGAAAAGCTGATGCCGATGGTGCAGCTAAATATGGCATGGCTTATCCAATGGGTGCCCGCATGATGTCGGGGCAAACAGTGTTCCACGAACAACTTGAACGTGAATTGGCAGCTTTTGTAGGTCGGGAGGCATCTTTCCTGCTCAATTACGGTTATCAGGGAATGGTTTCCATTATCGACAATATGGTCGATCGCAAGGATGTGATCGTGTATGATTCTGAAGCGCATGCCTGCATAATTGATGGAATGCGTTTACATATCGGAAAACGTTTCGTATACCCTCACAATAATATTGAAAGCCTTGAAAAACAATTGCAACGTGCCACTAAAATGACCGGAGAAACCGGTGGTGGTATTCTTGTAATTACCGAAGGTGTGTATGGCATGTCGGGCGATTTAGGTGATCTCAATGCGATTGTTGCATTGAAAGAAAAATATAATTTCAGATTACTGGTTGACGATGCCCATGGTTTTGGTACTATGGGACTAACCGGAGCTGGGACTGATGAACATTTTGACGTTCAAAAGGATGTGGATTTATATTTTGGAACTTTTGCGAAATCAATGGCCGGTATTGGTGGATTCATAGCAGGGCCAAAACAAGTGATCAAATACCTGATGTATAATATGCGTTCTCAGATATTTGCGAAATCATTACCAATGCCAATGGTTATTGGCGCATTGAAACGTCTGGATTTGATTCGCACTCAACCAGATTTGCGTCAAAACTTATGGACAATCGTAAATGCACTTCAAAAAGGCTTAACGGATGCCGGACTGAATATTGGAAATACGGCTTCACCAGTCACGCCTGTAATGCTTTACGGAGGTGTTGAAGAAGCAACGCAGATTACATTCGATTTACGTGAAAACTATAATATTTTCTGTTCTATCGTTACTTATCCTGTTGTACCTAAAGGCGTTATATTATTGCGATTGATTCCAACAGCTGTGCATACGCTTGAAGATGTCAGCTATACGATCAAAGCCTTTAAAGAGGTAAAAGATAAATTAGAGAAAAAGGAATATCCAAACATCATGGCCGATATTTCGGCTTTATAATTAAAAGCAAAGCCATCCTTCGGGATGGCTTTATTGTATAAAACAAATATGGAAGATCAATTAAGCAGGTATCGATTTTGGATTATTGCCATTAACTCAACAGCATCGTTTGTGTTGGCATATTTGTTCATTTTTTATGTGAATCAAATGATGTTTGTCCTGACAGCCGGCATGTATGGTTATCCGATTTCAATTGATTATGCAACCTATTTCTTTCACATAGAACCTTATCAATGGACACATGATGCCGTATTTTTGATTTTTAGCGCAGGATATGTCGCCACTCTGATCATTGGAATACTCTCAATTTTAGCATTTTACAATCTTTTAATGGATCCTATGCCGGTTAAAATATTCTTCTTCTGGCTTTTTATCCATTCTGCCACATATTTCTTTGGAGGATTGTTTTTAGGCAATCTATTAACACAAGGTATTGGCCACGTTTTCAATTGGATGTATCTTGCTGACACAGCCAAACTTCTTATCTCTTTGATTGGATTTTTTGGTTTATTAACAGTTTCCATCTTTGCTTTTAGTATGATCGCTTCTTCGTCCAATGTTTACTTTAGCAAATACAGTGAAAAAATGTCAGTGTATTTTATAACTGCGCAGGTTTTTGTACCTTATCTCATTGGTTCTGTTTTGGTTTTTCTTTATTTCATACCAAAAAGTTTCTTTCACGAACGATATAGCTGGATTATTTTGGGCTTGATGTTGGTCATTTTCTATATGCGTTCGAAATTCGCAGATAGTTTGATGTTTGAAGAAGATGAAGCACGTAAACCCAGAACAATGAGGGGTTTAATCATTTTTACACTCGTGTTTTATCTGGGATCCCGACTATTAATGCACAACGGATTCTATTTCGGTTGGAAATAATTACAATACAATCAGCCGTTTAACCAAAATGTTTTTGGATGTTATGATATTCAGTATATAAACGCCTGATTTCATTTTTCCCGTTTGCAATAAATACCTGGTAGTTTTCGCCACATTTTCCTGAACAATCGTATTTCCTTGTACATCGTTGACAATTACCTGCTCAATCGGCTCGTTTGATGTAATATTAACTTCATGTCCGGTTACAGGATTAGGAAAAACTACGATTTGATCTTCAGTATTTTCAAAAACGGAAACCATTGGAATACAACTAATTAATGCTTTCCATCCAGATCCTGTTACGCCCTGATCTGAATGAAAACTGACAGTTAGCGTTCCCAGATTGTTTGTTGCTGTCACCAAGCCAGGTGAATTGGAACCACACCAGGTTCCCATAACCGGTGCACTGGTATTCGAACCATCGTAAATTTTTAGCCAGTCATAAGCACAATTGTTATCAGGTTCAACATCAAATTCCACAAAATCAAGCGTCATCAAATGATCAGCTGAATCTGGAATCAAAGTCATAATAATATTTTGATTATCACCGTAATTAGATGAAGAGCCGCCTGTATCGTAAAAAATGCCTTCACAAGTTGTAATTGAACCATTTGTCATCAGAAAATTAAGGTTCACATGAATATAATTATCAATGAGAATTACATCAGTCTGACCGTCTGCATTGGTAATGGTGAGTTGAACATTAAAATCACCAACTTCTGGATAGTTAATATTGGTAGGATTTTGAGCGTTTGATGTATTCGGAACAGCACCTTCAAAAATCCAGTTCCAGCTTGTAATATTTTGTCCAAAAGAATGATCGAAGAAATTGACTGAAGCATCCTTGTTAATGTCTGTTGCACTTGCTTCAAATGCGGCGGCTAATGTTGTCGGAACCAGTTGAACATTATTTGTAACAATCTGATAATTACTTATTTGAAGATTACTTACAGTTTTTGAATAATAGCCTGTTGCAGAAAAAGTAAGGCTATATGTTCCGTTTTTAATTGGCCGATGGTAATCACCATTTGGTAATGCACTATAAACCAAGGAACTATCAAGATCATGACCTAAAATTTCAACTTTTGCATGCAATGGAGTTCCCGTAATTGAATCGGTTACAGTACCAGTAAAGCCATACATTGCTTGTCCTAAATAATTGAGCATGGAACGATAATTATAATTCCAATATGCCTGTAGCTGGCTTGCCGGTATAGTCTTTACATTTGAAACCTCAATTGTTACTTCTCTGCAATGCCTGAAATAATTCATATAATCCTGCCGGCCTCCGCTAATGCTGTACCAGTCGTAACCATTGGAAATTCCATCATTGAAATCACCAAAATATCCGTTCGGGCCATAAAACTGTGCTGTATCTGCATATTCATGACTTACAAATTGCCACCAATTGTCATCTGCATGACGCCTTGACCAGGTATCCCACGGATAATTTATCACTTCCGCGCCACCATGATAATTTGCAGCCATCACAAAATTATTTTCTTCAGCAAAACTCATAAAAGCATTTGTTTCAGCTTGATATAAATTTCCATCGGGATGCAAACCATCTTCAGGATCACGATAATTTCGGTTTAAATCAATCCCATTTGCGTTACCACGTGTGGCGCCGTTTACTGTATTATCATTTAAATAATAAGTTCCGTCGGGATTAGCCAGAGGACAAATCCAAATATCCAGATTATCAACCAGATTAGTGATTTCATCAACCACACCATAATTTGAAAGTAAATAATCAATCAATCGCAACGTTAGCACATAACCTGTTGTTTCGTCACCATGTATGGAAGATGTATATAGAAATTGGGATTTTCCGGCAGCGGTTCCACTATTTATCTGAGCAACAAGCAATTGATGGCCACTTTGTAATGTTGCTATTGAATGAATTGTGCAGAGTGAAGGATAATTCGTCTGAAATCCATTCATTAGTGCGACATAGCCAGCATATGTTGGATAGGCATCCCATTCATAGGAATTTCTGGTCAATTCTCCATCAAACATTTCAATATCAGTATTTTGCAATGAAGGAGGCAACAATAATTCAGGTTGAAATCCGGCTGCGACCAGATTAGCAAACTGTTTTTTGTTCGCATAAGCGATGCAATATTGATTTTCAATTTTATCGACATAAACCAATTTATCAATCTGAGCTAACTCCTTTATGGAACTGAATTGCAATCTAAAATACATTTCTGAACGGTTTTCGTACAATGATTTTAGATCAATCACTTGAGCTACAAGCAATTGAACTTGTAACAATAAAACAAAAACAACAAAAATTCTAATGATATTTTTCATTTATTTAGTCTTTAATGCGATTCCATTCATCGCTGATTTTCTTTCTAACAATTTCATTCACAGTAACAAGAGGCAACCGTACAACTTCGCGACACAGGTCCATATCGGCCATCAGAGCCTTCACACCTGATGGATTTCCATCAGCAAAAATCAATTCCGTCATTCGTAAAATTTTATAATGGAGATCTCTTGCCTCTTCCATTTCATCATTCATTGCTGCATGAACCATTCTACTGAAATCAGATGGCAATGCGTTGGCAATCACTGATATAACTCCATCAGAACCACAAGCAATCATGGGTAAAGTAAGTGCATCGTCACCAGATAATACCTCAAAATGGGAAGGTTTTTTCTGAATAATATTCATGATTTGGATTAAATCGCCCGATGCTTCTTTTATGGAAATTATATTTTTATGCTTATTGGCTAGTTTCAAACAAGTATCGGCATGCATATTTACGCTTGTGCGACCCGGGACATTATACAAAATAACAGAAACTGGGCAAGCTGAAGCGATGGCATCAAAATGAGCAAAAATCCCAGCTTGCTGTGGTTTGTTATAATATGGCACAACCGATAATATAGCAGAAATTCCTGTAAAATCCTGATTATATATTTGATCAACAACTAATTGCGTACTATTTCCACCCAAACCTAATACAACAGGAACACGATCCGCTGATGTTTCAACGATGGTCTTCACAACTAATTTACGCTCGATTTCGGTTAAAGTTGGCGCCTCACTTGTAGTACCTAAGGCGACTAAAAAATTGACTCCATTTTCAATATTGAAGTTGATAATATTTTTTAATGATTGATAATCAACGGAATAATCATCATTAAAGGGCGTGATCAAAGCAACGCCTGTTCCGGCAATAGAATTTTTCATTGGTTACCAATTAATGCTTTCAAATAAAAATTGAGATGCTTAAAATAGCTTTCGATTGTGTTATTTTCTGCCATGCGTAAGGTGAGATCATAAACATTTGAAAATGCTTCACCGGAAAGACCAATTTTGAAGTTTGCAGGGATTGAAGCACTTAAATAATGACTTAAAATATTATTCGAAAAATCGATATTTATCAGTAAATCAAATTGTTTCGACTCAAGTTTGCTAACCAGTTGGTTCTTTGGATAACAGAAAAACGAGAAATCTTTCATTGATATTTTATTCAGTTTGCCGCCACAAATCTCCTCAGTCATCAGTAATTTCGCAGGTGCATAAAAGAAATATTCATTGTTACTATCAAGTGAAAAATGCTTCAAATCATCCCCTATCGATTCATATTGCATTCCCTTTGTAATGACAGAAACCAACGCAATGGATTTTGCCTTGCTAAAATCAATCAGACTTACATAACGCTGATCATGAATAGCCCTGTTAATGCGCTTCTCAATGAAATAATTTGTAATCAATTTATCTATTTTAAGTTGAAAAATTAAACGTCAAATTTACGGCGTAAAGGTAAAGAATATTAGCTTGATCGATTTCTTAAAAAGTGTTATCTTAAAAAATTGAACCGACTTGTCCAAATTCGTATTATTAATTACTTACTTTGCAGAAAAAAAAATTGAAAATCACTGTTTTAGGAAGTGGGACATCACAAGGCGTTCCAGTAATAGCTTGTGAATGTGATGTTTGTAAGTCGAATGACCCATTAGATCATCGGTTACGTTCGTCGATTATGATCGAACATGCAGGCTGTTGTGTAGTAGTGGATGCAGGTCCCGATTTCAGACAGCAACTTTTGCGCGAAAATGTCAAAAAAGTAGATGCGATTTTGATCACACATTGCCACAAAGACCATATTGCCGGACTTGATGACGTTCGCTCGTTCAATTATTTATTGAAGAAAGCCATGCGCGTTTATGCATGTAAGCGCGATCAGCTTCGTATTAAAGAAGAATTCTCTTATGCCTTTTCTGACGAAAAATATCCCGGTGTACCAGATTTTGATTTGATTAACCTCGATGACAAGCCATTTAATATTGAAGATATCCATATTCAACCACTTAAAGTAAAACACTATCATTTAAGCGTTTATGGTTTCAGATTTGGTGATTTCGCTTATCTGACCGATGTAAACCATATTCCAGATGAAACAATTGAACTGATGAAAGGCATTAAAGTATTGATTATTGATGCCTTACGAATTAAAAAACACGTTTCTCATTTTTGTTTAGAGGAAGCCATAGCTGTTTCGAAACATCTAGGAGTCGAAGAGACCTATTTTACACATGTGAGCCATTTAATGGGCAAAAGTGCAGCTATTAATCCAAATTTACCTGAAGGAATGGCGCTTGCTTTTGATGGAATGATTCTGGAAATTTAGCTTAAATCTCTTCGTTTTGAACCAAGGTAAAGTATTCATTTTCATGCTCAGTATAACCCTGATCGTAAACAAAATAGTAAATCCGACCATCCTTAGTTTTGTAGATATGTGTAAAATACTTAAAGTTGAAACCGGCTTTCAGTAATGTTTCTCTTTTGGTTCGTGATTTTCCATCAGGATTCATATCCTTCAATATCAGCCGATTACGCTTTAGTTGATTGTTTATATTGCGAATGAAATTTGTGTTTTCGCCCAGAATCTGGTGGTGATAATTATTACGGCACGAATCGCTACAAAATTTCTTGTCCGACCGACCGAGTAAAATATCACCGCATGATAAACAAACTTTTTCCATGTGAATTTCTTTTCAAGATTCCGAAATCGTCCGAAAGATACAATTTTGGATAAAATAATGCTCTTTAAAATTAATTTTTCCTGATGTACTGGCAAAAATAAAGGCCATTTGAAATATCAAACAGCCTTCATACCACACAGCAGATAGATTTAACTATCTAATTATTAATTTTTTAACATTTTTAGAATCACCATTTTCAATTACAGAAACATAGATTCCTTTTTGAAATTTACTGATATCAATTGTATTATTGCCAGCTTCGATGGATGACTTTATCAAAAGTTTTCCTGTTAAATCGAATAAGGAAAATACGGCAGAAGATGAAGTTTCAATTTGAATTTTGTCAGTAGCTGGATTTGGATATAAAAGATAATCCGATTGACTATTTTCAACAACTGCGTTCAGAATCGTGATCATAAAACATGAAGGGAGCACGACAGCATCGGCCATTAAATCATACATGCCAAGCGTTGCATCTGTAGGCAAATCAAAAGTTGCTTGTAATTCAGTATTTGTAACAACGACAACCTGTGTTGCTGTAATTGTATAGGCATTATTTTGAGTATTCCTCAATTTAATGATTGGTGTCTGACTTCCCCAGTTCGTATTTTGACCCATTACGCTAACTACCACTTGTGCGCCCTGATCGGCATGATTGGGTGAAACGCTAAGTAAAACAGCTGGTTGAACAGCGTTTACAAATTTCGTGCTTGTATAAATTACATCACCTGAATTATTTC
The DNA here is from genome assembly GCA_947505205.1 of Bacteroidota bacterium. Lineage (GTDB taxonomy): Bacteria > Bacteroidota > Bacteroidia > Bacteroidales > F082 > CAJBPB01. Next base: position 9,752 of record CANNKD010000060.1, read on the forward strand.
CATTACCATTTGCAGCATTAAATGCTCCATAAAACCTGATTTGTCCGACATCAGTAGCAGGCGCAGTCCAATTCATTGTCCAAGTATTTGAATTGCCTGTCGGTGCAGTACCACCCGAACGATGCGTTACAGCTTTGTTTTGGTTACACAATTTTGTGCGTGAAGCTTCTGTTATCGCTAAAGTTCCTATTTTAGCGCCAGTACTAGTTTCGGCAGTTAATTCAAAACCAAATTTCACAACGCCAGCATGTGTTCCTGTTGCTGTTATTAAATAGGTTGTTCCAGGTGTATATCCTCCAGTTGGAATATTAGTTGTAATCCATCCGTTTATGGGAGTTGCAGTACCAGTGTGACAATCTGTACATGTAACATTTGAATCTCCCTGACTTCCTGATTTTCCGCCCGGGCTTCCGGCACTGTTTGCATATAGTATTAGAATGGTTGGGAGTAGAATTAATGCTAAAATTTTGTAAATGTTTTTCATCATGTTAGTTTTAGGTTCATATTATACCCGAACAACTAAGCAAGAAAAATGTTCAAACATATTACATTTTTTCGGGCATTTCCATTCCTAAGAGTGCTGAGGCAGACTGTAAAACATGCTGTGTAAAAGAACAAAGAAGCAATCTAAAATTAAGATTTATGACATTTTCCTCTTTCAAAATAGGAATCTCCTGGTAAAACTGATTGAAATCCTTCGCGAGATCATAAAGGTAATTTGCGACCAGCGCTGGACTCCTATTAATACCTGCATCAGCCAGTATTGATGGGAAATTATATAATTGGGAGATAAGCATTTTTTCCTTTGAAAGCAACTCAACTACCTGATTATCTTCAAACCTGATATTCAATTCAACTGCTTTCCGAAGCAAAGAATTGATGCGGGCATGTGTGTATTGTATAAACGGACCGGTATTTCCGTTAAAATCAACCGATTCTTGTGGATTAAACATCATGGTCTTTTTGGGATCCACTTTGAGGATGAAATATTTCAATGCGCCTAAACCAATTTGGTGATAGAGTTTATTAGCTTCTGGCTCTGATAAATTCGTTGATTTGCCCAATTCCTCCGTCATGGTCTTCGCAGTCAGGACCATTTCATCCATCAATTCATCCGCATCAACAACAGTACCTTCTCGAGATTTCATCTTTCCTTGTGGCAATTCAACCATGCCATAAGATAGATGTTCGATAGCATCGGCCCAGTCACGTTTGAGTTTTCTCAAGACCAGTTTCAATACATCGAAATGATAATTTTGCTCATTTCCAACAACATAAATCAATTTTGAAGGATGATATTCGCCGGCACGCTGCTCTGCCGTTCCCAAATCCTGTGTCATATAAACAGAAGTTCCGTCGGCACGGAGCAATAATTTCTCATCCAAACCATCCGATGTTAAATCGCACCAGACTGAGCCATCTTCTTTTTTAAATAACACGCCTTGCTTAAGCCCTTCCTGAACCAAATCTTTACCCAAAAGATAAGTCTCTGATTCATAATATATTTTGTCGAAATCAACACCCAGACGTTTATAAGTTGCATCAAAACCGGTATAAACCCAGGTATTCATCGTGTTCCAAAGTTCCCTGATTTGTGCATCTCCAGCTTCCCATTTTTGAAGCATATCCTGCGCTTCAAGCATTAATGGAGCTTTCTTCAATAATTCATTTTCCGGAACACCTTCTTCCACTAATTGGGCTAACTGAGATTTCAATTCTTTATCGAAACGAACATACATTTCCCCAACAAGTTTATCACCCTTGATATCAGCGTTTTCTGGTGTGCGATTTTCGCCCCATTTTTGCCAGGCTAACATCGATTTGCAGATATGAATTCCACGATCATTCACGAGATTGACTTTCACTACCCGATGACCATTTGCTTTAAGGATTTCACTTACACTGAAACCCAACAGATTGTTCCGAACGTGCCCAAGATGCAAAGGTTTATTCGTATTTGGTGAAGAATATTCAACCACTATCGGAGCTTCATTATCAATCTCTTTAAACCCAAACCGTGTATTTTTGTAATGTTGATTAAAATAAGTAATCCAGTAACTATCTGAAATCAAAATATTTAGAAACCCTTTCACTACATTAAACCTCTCAACAATATCGACAGAATGAAGCATTCTGTTACCAATTTCATCTGCAATTACTTCAGGAGATTTCCTGACAATCTTGACGAAAGGGAAAACTACTATCGTCCTGTCACCTTCAAATTCAGTACGCGTTTTCTGAAAAACAATCTGATTTTCAGCTGGTTCTTCACCATACAAATCTATAAAAGCTTGTTTAAATCCCTGGATTAATATTTGGTCGAGCATCAGTAAAACTTCATTAAATTCAGCGCAAAGGTATGGATTTTGAGAGGAACTTGAAATGTAGGAACAATGAATAATATTCAATTTTTAACATCCAAACCCGGAAGGAAGGCGTTGGCAGCATAAATGAATAATGATGTCTGTTTAATTGATTTTTAATTTTTTCATTCACCAATTACTCTCCATGAATTAAAAAAAAATTGACAATTTAACTAAGTAAACCAAAATTGTGTTAATTTATTCACAATATATGTCATTATATATCAACGGATTAACAATTCAATAAAAATATATTTCTCAAGTTAGTTTGTATATCAAAACCTTACTGCTATATTTGTGATATAATTAACAAGCCTCTAAGGAAACTTTAACCTAAACGATTCTATATGAAGAAAAACGTAATTATCATTGGTGCTGCCGGAAGAGATTTCCACAACTTCAACACCTATTATCGTGGCAACAATTTATACAATGTTGTTGCATTTACCGCCGCTCAAATTCCTGATATCGATGGCCGGAAATATCCAACACAGTTGGCCGGAGAGTTATATCCCGATGGAATTCCAATCTACGCTGAGCAGGAACTGACAAAACTTATTAACGACTTGAAAGTTGACGACTGTGTATTCTCATACAGCGACGTGCCTTACCAGCGTGTAATGGCGATGAGTGCGATTGTAAACGCTGCAGGTGCCAATTTTATCTTACTCGGACCACGGGATACCATGGTAAAAAGTACCAAACCGGTTATTGCTGTTGGCGCAGTTCGCACAGGCTGCGGTAAAAGCCAAACTTCCCGAAAAGTAATTGAATATCTGATGACAAAAGGCCTGAAAGTGGTTGCTGTTCGCCATCCTATGCCTTATGGCGATTTGGTTGCTCAGAAAGTACAGCGATTTGCTGTTGTTGAAGATTTGGCAAAACACAAATGCACTGTTGAAGAAATGGAAGAATATGAACCTCATGTTGTTCGAGGCAATGTAATTTATGCTGGTGTCGATTATGAAGCGATTCTTCGTGCAGCTGAGAATGATCCTGATGGTTGCGATGTGATTTTATGGGACGGCGGAAACAACGATTTCCCTTTTTATAAACCTGATTTAAACATCACCGTTGTTGACCCGCATCGTCCTGGTCACGAATTGACCTATTATCCGGGTGAAGTTACTTTGCGAATGGCAGACGTTGTAGTTATCAATAAAATGGACACTGCTGGCCCTGAAGCAATCCAGACAGTTCGCGAAAACATTGCAAAAGTGAACCCAACAGCCATTGTAATTGATGGCGCATCTCCAATAAAAGTTGATAATCCAGCCATTATTAAAGGCAAACGGGTTTTGGTTGTCGAAGATGGACCAACCTTGACACATGGAGAAATGAAAATTGGTGCCGGAACCGTTGCAGCACGAAAATTTGGTGCAGCTCATTTGGTAGATCCTCGTCCGTGGGTTGTTGGTAAATTAGCTGAGACTTTTCAGATTTATCCGAATATTGGCACGTTAATGCCTGCCATGGGATACAGTGATCAGCAACTTAAAGATCTCGAAACTTCAATAAATAATACAGATTGTGATAGTGTCGTAATAGGAACACCGATCGATTTAAACCGAATTATCAAAATAAAGAAGCCCAATACACGGGTTTATTACGATCTTCAGGAAATTGGCTTCCCTAATTTAGATGAGGTTCTGACTGATTTTGTAACAAAATTTAAATTGGCTTAAAGAATCCAATTTGTGACAAAAAGGCGGCTAAATAGCCGCCTTTTTTTTTGTATATATTCAAAACAATCAATTGGATATTGCATTCTCTCCAGAATTGTTTACAATTTTGACTGGAATTATTTTGTACTTTTGTGTGTAATCATACTTTCTATCATTTCGATGAATAAATTATTCATAAAACATAAAATCTGGCTCGAAACTGAAGACAATGATGGCGTTTTGGGCGATGGCAAATGTCGCTTATTAAAAACTATAAGCGAAACGGGTTCATTGAAAGAAGCGATGAAACTTCACAAACTCACTTACCGAAAAACTTGGGATAACCTGAATAAAATTGAAGAAATGTTGGGTTTTGCCATTATTGATCGTCAACGTGGCGGAAAAGATGGCGGCAAAACCGTATTAACTCCTCAGGGTCAAGCTATTGTCGATGCATTCGATACCTTCCACCTCAAATATGATGTACTGATAAACCAGGCACTTCAAGAAACTTTAGACAATATCATAAAACATCTTTGAACTTTAATTGTTATTTGATAAAAACGTATTAGATAATACGAGCGAATTGCATAATTTTGCAATTCGATTAACAATTAAAAAAAATATATGAATAACGCAATATTTGCATTTGACAGTCCGCAAAATGAGCCCATTTTGCAATACAAGCCGGGAAGTCCCGAACGCGAACAAATTATCGCGGAAATCAATAGATTGAGCAACGAACAAATCGAAATTCCACTCATCATAGGAGGTAAAGAAATCAGAACCGGGAAAACTGGTAAAGTAGTGATGCCGCATAATCATGGTAAAACGCTGGCTATCTACCATCTGGCATCTGAAAAGGAGGTATACCTCGCGATTGAGGCAGCACTGAAAGCCAAAGAGATGTGGGAAAATATTTCATGGATTGAACGATCATCCATCATGCTTAGAGCCGCTGAATTGATTTCGAAGAAATACAGAAACCTGATAGTCGCTGCCACAATGCTCGGACAAGATAAGAGCGTTTATCAGGCAGAAATCGATGCGGCATGCGAAGTGATTGATTATCTGCGTTATAATGTATATTTTGCATCTCAAATATACAGTGAACAACCCAAATCGGAATTCAGTCAGTTGAACCGAATGGAATACAGAGCGTTGGAAGGATTCATTTTCACTGTTACACCCTTTAACTTCACTGCAATCGCTTCAAACCTGAATATGGCAGTTGCCTTGATGGGAAACACAACTGTCTGGAAGCCAGCAACAACCTCCCTCCTATCGAGTTATTATCTGATGAAAATTTTTCAGGAAGCCGGTTTACCAGATGGCGTTATCAATTTCGTTCCCGGACAAGGTAGCCTGATCGGTGATGTTGTTTTGAAACACAAAGATCTGGCCGGAATTCATTTTACAGGTTCGAATAAAACCTTTAACAAACTCTGGCAAGGTGTTGCAAATAATATTTCCAATTACCGTTCCTATCCTAAAATCGTTGGTGAAACAGGTGGAAAAGACTTCATTTTCGTACACAAATCTGCCAATCCAAGAGAAGTAGCAACAGCAATTGTTCGCGGTGCATTTGAGTTTCAGGGTCAGAAATGTTCGGCTGCTTCACGTTCTTATGTACCATCATCACTTTGGCAAGAAGTGAAACAACATATTCAAAATCAGGTAGCTGCGATTAAAATGGGTGATGTTGCCGACTTTGAAAATTTCATGAATGCAGTGATCGATGAAAATTCATTCGATAACATTATTCGTTATATAGATATAGCCCGTAATTCGATTGAATGTGAGATTATTACCGGTGGAACCGGCGATAAATCAATTGGTTATTTCATTCAACCTACCATTATTTTGACTTCAGATCCATATTTCACAACTATGCAGGAAGAAATATTTGGACCGGTGATGAGCATTTATGTGTATGAGGATGAAAAATACGCTGAAACACTCGAAATCTGCAATAACACATCGCCTTATGCTTTGACAGGTGCAATATTCTCGAATGATAAATATGCTATGATTCAGGCTTGTAAGGCTTTACGTTATGCTGCAGGGAACTTTTACATCAACGATAAACCTACAGGTGCCATGGTTGGTTTGCAACCTTTCGGAGGCTCGAGAGGCTCAGGAACCAATGATAAAGCCGGTGGAAACCTGAATTTATTGCGCTGGATCAGTCCACGAACGATTAAAGAAACATTTATTCCTGCTCAGGACTTTGCATATCCCTATATGGAAAAATAATTGGGTTTGGGAATAAAAATGATTTTAAAAAGGAAAGATACTGCGTCTTTCCTTTTTTTATAAACCAATTATTCATATCGTTTAAAAATGACCTGAAATTCTTACCATAAGAAAAGATTGTTACCATTTTTCTAATTCTTAAGAGCCGTTTTTTCATTCCAAACACTATTATCTGGAAAAATCAATGTTTACCCGCTCTGCGGAATTGATATCATTATAATATTGTCTTACAATACTTTATCCGCTACACTTAAATTTCTCCATAGGAGATTTAGTATTGTAGGAAAACGACCCCTCGTAGTCCTAATACCTCATAGAGGTTAAAGAAATTAAAGGTTTCGGAATTAAAGAATAATTTTACGCTGTTCGTAATGAATTCCAAAGTAAAATATTTATCTATTTTTACAATTAGAATGGTATTTCAGAAAACACCTCATTCAATTAATGTGCTACAATTCAAAATAATTGAAAATATTTCAGGATGATGGAATGGATTAAAAAAAATCAATACCGGTTCTCTTTTTTATTGGGAATTATTTTGTCGGTTGGCTTTTATTTTATCAACCCATTCGGGCTACAGGATGGCGCTGCTAAAGCTGTTGCTGTTGCATTACTTATGGTCGTCTGGTGGATAACAGAGGCTTTACCACTTCCGGCAGTTGCGCTGATTCCATTGGTGTTGCATCCATTGCTACATATTGGGACGATCGAAGAAACCACAAAATCATACAGCAATCCGGTTATCTTTTTGTTCCTGGGCGGATTCATGATCGGTTTAGCGATTGAAAAATGGAATCTACATAAACGTATTGCCATGCAGATCGTGAAACGCACTGGAACGAGTGGAAACAGGATCATTCTTGGATTCATCATAGCGACTGCATTTATAAGCATGTGGCTGAGCAATACTGCAACCACCATGATGATGTTTCCGATAGCACTAAGTGTGATTGCAGTGATGAAAGGACACGAACAATCAGGCACCAAAATGCGAAATTTTTCATTGGTATTGATGCTGGTTATCGCATATGCAAGCAATATAGGTGGCATGGCAACCATCATCGGAACCCCGCCAAATGCAGCTTTCGTTGGTATTATTGAAAAAAAATATGGTTATACCATTCAGTTTGTCGATTGGATGATTGTTTGTGTTCCGCTTGTTGTCTGTTTGCTTGCTGCACTTTATTTCGTCCTGGTAAAATGGCTCTATCCAAGCCGAATTAAAAACAGTAAGGAAATAAATTCATTCATCAACAGCGAGGTTAAATCCTTAGGTAAACTATCTGTTGCCGAAAAAAGAGTGCTTGTCATTTTCTCGGTTACAGCTCTGTTATGGATTACTAAAGATTTTATTAACCAACTTCACTGGTTTAAATTAGACGATAATATGATCGCTATTTTTGGTGCATTGGCCTTGTTTGCCACGCCAAGCGGTGTATTAATGGGGGGTAGAAAACCAATGATATTGGAATGGGAAGACACTTCCAAAATGGCCTGGGGGATTTTGCTGTTATTTGGCGGCGGACTTGCCATGGCTGGATCACTTGAGAAAGCAGGTGTAATGAGTTTGATAGGCAA
>CANNKD010000061.1 GCA_947505205.1 Bacteroidota bacterium
ATTTTTATCCCGGATTCAGCTACAAGCCCGAAATGAACACCATCAGTTTCTTTGTATTGAGAAATATGGCCGTTGCCGGACTTTTCTTAGGTCATGAGCGCGAAAATGGCGAAATCAGGGTTGGCCTCGACTATGTGATCCCGGAATACAGGGATTTTAAAAACGGACATTTTGTATATGCTTTGCTTCGCGATCGCTTTACTGGAAAGGGTTTCTCACGTGTAACTACTTCAACAACAAATCGAAATCACACCAAATATCTAAAGAAATTGGGATTCACTGTTAATGAAGCCGGTTTTTTCGAGAAGTCGATTTAGAATCAGTTTCCGTTTGTAACTATTCAGCTTGGATTAACTAAATTCAAATGAATAAATGCCACAGATTATTAACATCATAATTTTAGTTTTAAAGGAGTTAATGAAATCGCTACGCTAAGTGCACAGATTTATCAAATTTTTCATTCCGACAAGTCGGAATGAAAAATTGCAAATCAGGGAAATTTATGCTTTTCATCTATACATGTCTTTGCTAATAATCTGTGAACTATTTTCATTCGCACCAATAACAGAAAAACAATTATGCGAATAATCTGTTGCCTAAAATAGGAAATATAGTTGCAAAAGACCAAACCTATTTGAGTCCTAACGAAAATTTTCAAAATTCTTTGCTAATCTATTTTTAGCGATAGGTCAAAATCACATTTCCGCTGTCCGACTTCGAACAATCGTGTACTTTAAGCGTACAATTTTAATTTACATTTTTTTGAATATCCACTGTATATACTTGTTTTTCTGTTATTTACAAACTGTGGCACGCCATTCGTAAAGAAGAAAGCGTAAACGGAAAAATAAGAAACCCGAAAAATATACTACAATGAAAACGAAAATCTTACTCACAGCAGCCCTCTTCGGAATGATCATGCAAAACAGCATTTTTGCCGAAAACACAAACAAAACAAATGAAAGCTACCTCAGCAAAATGCCATTCGAAACGGAAAACATTTCCGATTATCACAACAGACTAGCGAATGCGGTAACATCGAATCGTACACAACCGGAATTAACTGAAACTGTCCAATTCGAAATATCAAACACCATTTATTTTGCAGTTAGCGATTCTATTTCAGCCAACAGTGCCCAATCTCCAGCTATTCATGATTCAAAACCGGATCTAAGCAAGAAGGAAACTTCAACCGATCATTACAATCATGACATTCCTTTTGAAACAGAAAAAGCAGAGCAATACAATGCCCGTTTAAACAACTGGACAAGCAATGTTCATGCTTCGGAAATATCAGAAACATTGCCTGCACAATTCGGCGGCGAACAAGTATTTTTCAACATATCATTCAATCAAAATGAAGATTCTGTTATCACCAAAAGTGAATCTATTTCTAAAAGCACAAAAATGGTTGAGGCTCATCCGGTAACTGCTAAAAATAATATGGCTAAAACCATCAATGCTTATTTGCTCGATCTACCCTTTAACACCGAAAAAATTGAAGAATATCACGCGCGACTTATTACTTATATTACTCATAATCATATTGTTGATGGACTAATTGAAACCACTTCCTATATCTCGAACGCTGTGTATTGTTTTGAAGAAGTATTTTGTAGCGAACCCGAAGAAAAAGTTGAATTTGAAAAAACCAGTATTTACGAACTTCCTTACGCAACTTTTAATATTCTCACCAAACAAAGAAGAATGTTTGTAACCTTTTAAATATCCTTCCAAAGCTTTGGTGGCTCGCCACTACGGTTTTGTTCATTATATACCTTAAGCCCCGCAGTCCGGGGCTTTTTTTTGTAAGCACAATTGGGTTAATTTCGCCAAAAGAAATTGCATGTCGTTCACTTATAAATATCCGCGTCCTGCTCTGACTGTTGATGTTGTTGTTTTCAAGAAAACCAGCTACAGCAATCAGATTTTACTCATCGAACGACTGTTTCCTCCGTTTGAACATTGCTGGGCATTTCCGGGTGGTTTTGTTAATGAAAATGAATTACTTAATGATGCTGCCAATCGTGAATTATTTGAAGAAACGGGATTGAAAAACATAAATCTCAGACAATTTTACACCTTCGATGCTATCGACCGCGATCCCAGACACAGAACCATTTCGGTGGTTTATATCGGGAAACTTACGGATGAACAACCAATCGCAGCCGGTGACGATGCCGCTAATGCAGTTTGGTTTGATTTGAACACATTGCCTCCGTTGGCTTTTGATCACGGATTGATTTTACAGAAAATTTTGGCCGAAAAGCAAGCCGAAAACAATTAAATAATTCCAATTTTAAAACCATGTGTGGACGATTTCAACTTTCGGTTAAAGGCAAAGAGATTTCAGAACGTTTTAATACCGAAGTGTTCGATGAAATTCATAAACCTTCGTTCAACTGTGCGCCAACACAAATACTTCCGGTAATTACTGATGTTAATCCACATAAAATCAGTTTTTTGCAATGGGGATTGGTGCCATCATGGACTATGGATCCGTCGAATAGTGGAAAAAATTTCAACAGCCGTGCCGAATCAATTATCGAGAAGCCATCATTTCGGGAAGCCTTTAAAAGGCAGCGATGCCTGATTCCGGCCAACGGTTTTTATGAATGGAAAGCAGGAGCCATCAAACAACCTTACCGCTTTTATTTGAAAAAAGAAGAAATTTTTGCCATGGCAGGTATTTGGGACACTTGGCAAAGTGCTGATGGAAGTCGGTTACAAAGTTTTTCGATTATCACAACACAAGCCAATAGTCTGATGGCACCTATTCATCAACGCATGCCACTCATTTTGCCCAAAGAAATTGAAACAAAATGGCTTTATACCACTGATTATAAACAGCTTATTGAATATTTAAAACCCTATACAGCCGAAGAAATGGCTTGCTATCCGGTTTCGACAAGAGTGAATTCGATGAAAAATGATGACGAAAACCTGATTAAAGAAGTGGCGGTGCAAGGGGAGCTTTTTTGAGTTGAAAAGTTGAAGGGTTGATTTGAAAAGTTGATTGGCATGCGGATGAGGCAAATTTTCTTTGTTCATAATTCACTTCGGACTTCGGTCAATGAGCGTAGCCGAAATGCCTTCTTTTCTTACAACTCATTTACCTGTCTCATAGTCCCTCAGTCATTTCGTGCTTCGGTTACTGAGCGTAATCTCCGTGTCGACTTCTCACAACTTACTACTCATCTCTTTGTATCTCAGTAATTTCGGACTTCGCGCTCCCTTTCTTCACCCCACCATCAAATTACATCCCCGCACCTGGCTCTGATCGAATCGGCCAACAACTTCGAAGGTTTCATTACCAATCGTTTTTCCTAAATCTTGCGTTGCAATAAACGAGCAACTGTAAATATTTGACAGATCGATCACATTGATACCACCGTTTTTGTTGTCACCAATCAAACTGAGCGGGTCGTTGGTGTCGCGAATTAAAATTTTCATCCATGGTGGTGTTTCAAAAATGCCATCGCCTTTCGAATATGCCTGCGAAAGCAATTCTGTCATTCCATATTCCGAATGGATTTTTGAAACACCAAACCCGCTACGAAGGAATTCATGAACTTCTTCACGAATCATTTCCTTCCTTTTACCTTTCATGCCGCCTGTTTCCATCACAATCAGTTCAGGAAAATCGAGTGGGAAATCTGCTGCAAAATCAAGCAATGCATAAGTTACACCCAATAAAAGTGTTTTCTGTCCGGCTTCTTTTAATCTCAATAATTTTTTGTGTAACTGATCGAATTCATACAAATAAAAACCATTATCCGGATGTTTGCTTTCGGTAATCAATTGTGTTGCCATATAAACCAATGACGACCCGGTGCGTTCGAGGTAGGAAGGTAGCAAAGCCACGATGCAGTAATCGCGCACATCGCCATAAAACCTTTTAAATGCTCGTTTGAAACTATTTTCGTAAACAGATTTATCGGCCACAAAATGCGAACTTGTGGCTGCTCCGGTGGTTCCTGAACTTGTAAAAACGACTTCTGCTTCGCCCTGAAAACTCTTGATTTGAAAGCGACGAAAAAAGTCGATCGGCAAAAAAGGAATCTGATGAAAATTGGTGATTTTCTCAGGTTTGCAATGGATTAAGTCGCAATATTGGCGATAAACAGCATTGTTTTTGTGTTGAAACAGGAACACTTCATTAGCTAAACTGTTGAAACCCTTTTCATCAGCACAATTGAAAATACGGTCAATCAGCGAAACTGAATGTGTCATAACGAACAAATTTCAACAGAATAATGTAATTTTACCTCAGAATTTTTAAATCTATGACAAAGATAGGCTTATTTTTTTTGGTGCTGTTGCTGTGTTTTTCTTGTCGTGAACTCGAGGAATACCCTATCGTGCCTGCAATTTCTTATAATGGATTTGTATTATTAATCAACGAAGACACCGGAATAAGCGAGAAAGGGATATTGTATATTTCATACACTGATGGCGATGGTGATATCGGCCTCGATCAGGGAGATATCTTCTTCCCGTATCAGCTTGGCGGGCCTTACTATTACAATTTCTTTATTTCGTATTACGAATGCAAAAACGGTGTATTTACTGAGGTTCCACTCCTTTCGTGGAACAACGAAACCCAAAAATACGATACACTGACTTTTAACGCGAGAATTCCTGTGCTTCTACCTAAAATAAAAAAACAAGGTATCAAAGGTGTCATTCAAAACGAAATGTTTATTTACAACCCTGTTTCTCAGGCAGACACAATACAATTCAAGGTGAAAATCATCGACCGGAACCTGCATTTCAGCAATGAAATAATCACGCCTCCGATCATTTTGGTGAAGTGAAGTTGGAAAAGTCCCGCAGCTGCGCTGCGAGTCCCGGATTCTCGAATCCGTGGATTCGGAAGATCTTAGCGCAAAGCGCGGCATGAAAAATCTGTTCATTGTGAGTTTGCTCATCAGATTTCAAATCAATCGAACTCAATAAATGTGCATACCAATTTAATCTTTTCAAGCCGAATCAATTTAATCTTTCAAACTCAAAGCTTATCCTTATTTTTGCAGCCCGATAGGACGGAGGAATGAAGAAAAACCTTTACACACAACGACAAAACATCATTATTTTTATATTTCTGGCTGTTGGACTTTTGTTCGTCGGCAAGCTGTTCTATCTTCAGATTATCAATACCTCCTATAAACTTTCATCTCAAAATAACGTTTTGAGGTATATGACGCAATATCCGGCGCGTGGCAAAATGTTCGACCGAAACGGGAAAGTAATGGTTTACAATGAAGCTGCTTATGACCTGATGATTACGCCCAAGCTGGTGAAATCCATGGATACAATTCAGTTCTGTCGCTTATTAAAGATTGATAAACAGTCGTTTATAGCACGTTATAAAAAAGCAAGAGGACATTCCCGTCATCAGGCTTCAATATTTTTGGAACAGGTTTCGAAGGCGGATTATGCCTATATCGCCGAAAAACTATATAATTTCCCAGGCTTTTATTTTCAGGCGCGTACACTTCGTTATTATCCCGAACCCGTTGCCGCACATATTTTGGGTGATGTTGGTGAAGTAAATCAGAAAAATATTGATAACAATCCTTATTACAAAAGTGGCGATTACATAGGAAAATCTGGTATGGAACGCCATTATGAAGAAGCTTTACGAGGCAAAAAGGGAATGAAAATTGTGATGGTTGACGTATTTAATCGCGCAAAAGGTAGTTTTGAAAATGGCCGTTACGACACGCTTCCTGTTGGCGGAAAGGATCTTGTTCTTGGTCTGGATGCCGAATTACAAAAATATGGCGAAGCATTGATGAACGGAAAAACCGGCAGCATTGTAGCCATTGATCCAAGTTCAGGAGAGATTTTGGTATTGGTAACCAGTCCAAGTTACGATCCGAATTTATTGGTAGGTCGTGTGCGTGGTGCCAATTATAATAAACTGCTCGAACAACCCGAAAAACCACTGATTAACCGCGCCATCAGCGGGACATATCCTCCAGGTTCAACCTTCAAAATGGTAAATGCTTTGATCGCTTTGCAAAGTGGATCCATCATACCAGAAACGCGTTTTACTTGTCAGGGTAAGTCAACAATGCCAATCAAATGCACGCATGCGCACCAAACGCCACTCGATCTGGCTGTGGCGATAGAAAACTCATGTAACCCTTATTTTTGGAATACTTTCAGGAGTATTTTGCAAAACACACGTACATTTCATGGCCTAAAAGAAGCTTACGAATACTGGCAGGAAAAAATGTTTGCCTTTGGTTTCGGAAAACCTTTCAATACCGATATTCCTTTCGAATTATCGGGAAATGTACCAACACGAGACTATTTCGATAAAGTTTACCGTAACCAGTGGAATGCGATGACGGTGCGTTCATTAGCCATCGGCCAAGGAGAAATTCTGTTTACACCGCTTCAAATGGCCAATGAAGTTGCCATCATTGGAAACAAAGGTTTTTACTATCCGCCTCATTTGATTCGTAAAATTGGTGATGGTGATAGTATCGATCCGGCTTTCACAACCAAACACTATACCGGTATTGATGAACACTATTTTCAGGTAGTGAAAAATGCCATGCGCGATGTATTTGAAGGTTCGCATGGAACGGCACGATATAACAAAATTGAAGGAATTGAAGCCGGCGGTAAGACAGGAACGGTGCAAAATCCTTCAGGCGACGATCATTCACTTTTCATTGCCTTTGCGCCTTTCGAAAATCCGAAAATTGCAATTTCCGTTGTGATTGAAAATGCCGGATATGGTTCGCAATGGGCGGCTCCGATTGCAACACTGATGATTGAAAAATACCTGACAGGCACCGTGAAAAGAGTGGAACTCGAACAAAAAATGCTATTAAAAAACTTCACCGAAGAAAAATATGCGGAGTAACAAAAGTGTATTGGCAAATCTCGACTGGCCAACAGTTTTGATTTTTCTGGCCCTCACTTTTATGGGTTGGATAAGTATTTATTCGGCTGTTTACGACGAAGAATACGCTAATATTTTTGATATGTCGCAACGCTACGGAAAGCAATTGATGTGGATTTCACTTGCACTCGTACTCGCCTTTATCGTTATGCTTACCGATGCTAAATTCTTTTCGGCCTTTGCCTTTCCTATATATTTTTTGATACTGCTTGTTTTAGTTGGTGTTTTATTGTTTGGAACCACCATTTCCGGTTCAAAATCATGGTTTCAGATCGGAGGATTTGCCCTTCAACCGAGTGAATTTGCCAAATTTGGGACAGCACTTGCTTTGGCCGCCTATCTGGGAAGGCTGAATGCCGACCTTCGTCAACTCAAAACAAGACTGATTTCCATCGGGATCATCGTGTTACCGGCCTTACTTATTCTGGCTCAATACGACACTGGTTCTGCCATCGTGTTTGCTGTGTTTGTGCTTGTCCTCTTCCGCGAAGGCATGTCGGGTGCCATCATGGTGATCGCCGTTATTGCAGCCATTTTATTTTTAACCACAATCTACACCGGCACTTCATGGGTATTGCTCTCATTGGTAATATTATTTGGCTTAAGTCTTACACTCATCAAACGACATATCATCAATATTCTGAAGCTGTTAGCGATTTTCGTTGTTGCTGTTTTGTTTGTGTTGAGTGTGGATTATGTTTTTCATCATGTACTTGAACCACATCAAACACAACGTATCAACGTACTTTTAGGTTTGGAATCTGACCTGAAAGGTGCCGGATACAATGTAAATCAATCGAAAATAGCGATTGGTTCGGGTGGTTTTTTTGGGAAAGGATTCTTAAACGGTACACAGACCAAATACAATTTTGTGCCAGAGCAAAGTACCGATTTCATTTTCTGCACCATTGGCGAAGAATACGGTTTCATGGGATCGCTGGTCGTTATCAGTTTGTTCCTTACGCTGCTTATTCGCATTGTCACCTTGGCCGAGCGACAGCGAAGTGTTTTTGCTCGCGTTTATGGTTATGGTGTTGCTTCAGTACTTTTCTTCCATTTTGCGATAAATATCGGCATGACCATTGGATTAGTGCCGGTTATCGGAATTCCGTTACCCTTTTTCAGCTACGGAGGATCGAGTCTTTGGTCGTTTACGATTATGCTGTTTGTCTTTCTGAGGCAGGATGCCTATCGGCTGAATTCGTTGTAAAAATAAATTTTCTATCTTGCGCCATCAAAAATCAAATAGCTATGGGACTTGTAAAAGAATTTAAAACCTTTGCCATGCGCGGAAACGTGATGGATATGGCAGTGGGCATCATTATTGGAGGTGCTTTCGGAAAGATTGTTTCCTCTTTTGTAACCGATGTGATCATGCCTCCAATCGGTATATTAATTGGTGGTTCCGATTTCTCCGACCTGAAATTCGTGATGAAAGAAGCCGTTATGGGTGAAGGTGGGAAAGTAATCACCCCGGCCGCTTCACTTAATTATGGCATGTTTATCAATACCGTGATTGATTTCATCATCATCGCGTTCGCTATCTTTATGATGATAAAAGGCATGAATCGATTACAAAAGAAAGAAGCCGAAAAAGCTGCTGAACCTGTTGCTCCACCTGAACCATCAAACGAAGAAAAGCTGTTAACAGAAATCAGAGATTTACTGAAGAAGTAGTTTAGTCGGGAGTCAGAAGTCGGAAGTCGGATATCTTTTCTACGTAATTCGTAATTCATTTCGGTCTTCGGTCTTTGTGCTTCTGACCTATCTTTTCTTCTGTATCTCCTTTACCAACCTTAAGTACCAATCTTCTCCAAACCGTCTTACGAGTGGTTCTTTAAGAAATTTGTACAATTGCACTGCGTCTTTATTGCCTTTTCTGATTGCAGGAACACAAATACTCCATTGGTGATAATTGATATGTATGAAACCATCTTTCTCGACCAGCCGAACCGGATAAAGATGACAACTGATGGGCTTTTTAAAATCAATTTTGCCAGCCAAAAAAGCTTTTTCTATGGCACAAAAGCTGGTTCCATTCGAGTGAAATCCAGCAAAAGCACAGGCGCTACCATTAATAAGTGGTGTTACCAGATTCCCCATTTCGTCATAATCATACACACCATCTGCATCTACCACATTAATTCCTTCGGGCAACATAAATGGTTTAATATCATCAAGGTAGTCTTCGAGAAGCGAAATTTCGTTTTCTTCGAGCGGTGCACCGGCATCGCCACTCACACAGCAATCGCCTTTGCAGCGTGGTAAATCGCATACAAACTGTGCCTGCAAAAATGCGTCACTTACGATGGTTTCCTCAATTATTATCATGCTACAAAAATATAGAAAATGTCGGAAAGTTTTCTCTCTGACATACTTTGACCCATCAACCTGTCACCCTGAGCGAAGTCCACGCCTGGCCATCGGGCAAGGAAGGGCATCAACCCATCAACTTATAAAGCAATCTACATTACATAAATAACTGTTAATGAATTCACAATTTTGTATAATTTTGCCCGCAAATCAAGGGTTAAACCCATTAAAATATTGTAATTAACAAAAGACTATTACTATGGCATTCAATCTACGAAACCGTAATTTTTTAAAATTACTCGATTTCACACCACAAGAAATTAAATTTTTATTGGAGCTATCGGCCGATCTTAAAAAGGCAAAATACGCCGGAACCGAACAGCAAAAGTTAAAAGGAAAGAATATTGCGCTCATCTTTGAAAAAGACTCCACACGCACACGTTGTGCCTTCGAAGTGGCTGCTTATGACCAAGGCGCAAACGTAACCTATTTAGGGCCAAGTGGTTCGCAAATTGGTAAAAAGGAATCGATGAAAGACACCGCCCGCGTGCTCGGACGAATGTACGATGGCATCGAATACCGTGGTTACGGTCAGGAATTGGTTGAAACATTGGGTAAATTTGCCGGTGTTCCCGTCTGGAACGGTTTGACAAATGAGTTTCATCCAACACAGATTTTAGCCGATTTCCTCACCATGATGGAACACAGCGACAAGCCACTGCATCAGACAAAATTTGCTTATTGTGGGGATGCCCGTAACAATATGGGCAATTCGTTGATAGTTGGCGCAGCAAAAATGGGCATGGATTTCAGAGCTGTCGCTCCAAAACAAATGTGGCCAGATGAAGCATTGGTTGCCACCTGCCGTGCCATTGCCAGGGAAACCGGCGCCACCATCACACTCACCGACAGTGTAGACGAAGGCGTGAAAGATGTTGACTTCCTTTATACCGATGTTTGGGTTTCGATGGGCGAACCAGACCATGTTTGGGAAGAACGTATCAAAATGATGCTTCCTTATCAGGTAAATAAATCGATGGTTGAAAAAACCGGTAACCCGAAAGTGAAGTTTTTACACTGTCTGCCTGCTTTCCACAATCGTCAAACCACTGTTGGAGAAGAAATTTACAAAAAATTTGGTATCGAAGCCATGGAAGTTGATGATGAGGTGTTTGAATCAGCAGCATCCATCGTTTTTGATGAAGCTGAAAACCGTTTGCATACCATCAAAGCTGTGATGGTGGCAACCTTAGGAAATTAATTGCTGTTAGGTTTTTGTGTGGACGCACGGGCATGCGTCCATACAAAAACCCAACAGATTCCCAAAAATTAAATTTTTCTCCCTTTCCAATAAATTCCTGAAATATTCCCTGCAATCGCTATAATCACGATGTAAAAAGGATAAAATATTTCGAGCGGTAAAGCCCAAATCAACAGTCGTCTTTTTTGCATAAACCTTGTCGTTTCGCTCAAAAGTGGATAATCGATCATGAACTTTAAAATGATGAATAGTGTTGTTATCGGCAGGAAATAGGAGTAAAACACTGTCGCCACAAACAAAGCCATTACTGCAAGATTAAAGAGAAATACAATTATCGCAGGCAAAATAATGCCAAAATCGGAATATCCTTTACTTTTCGAAACCCAGCGCATTCTTTGCTGCAGAAAGGTTGTAATATTTGGTGAGGTAGAAGTTTTAACGATCGCCTTTTCATCAAGCACGAAAGCAATTGATTGATTACCAAACTTTTTCTTCATGGCATGAAGCAGAAAAACATCATCACCCGAAGCAAACATTGTATTAAATGCTTCTTTACCTAAAGCTGAAGCGGCTTCTCTTTCAAATCCAAGATTTGCTCCATTTGCCATGGAAGGTAATCCAATCCCACATGCACCGGCTGTGCTTCCAATCAAACTCATAAACTCGAGTGACTGGATTTGATCGAAAAACCTCGGTGTTGGATCCAATAAAACCGGTCCAAGAACCATTTTCGTTCTTTGTTCGTCATAAAATCCGGTCATACTTGTTACCCAACCTGAATTCGGTCGGCAATCGGCATCTGTTACCAAAATAAACTGTCCTTTGGCATACGAGAATGCCTGCGCCAATGCAGCTTTTTTACTGGTATTTTTCGCTTTTAATAGCTTGATATTTAAGTCAGTATGCGTATCAAGAAAGGATTGAATTTTTGATTGAGTTGTGTCTTCCGAATGGTCATCAACAATGATTATTTCTAATAAATTGATTGGATAATCCTGCTTTGCCAGATCATTTAACAGATTTTCAATAGTATTTTCTTCGTTTCGGGCAGCAACCAAAACGGTTACACTTATTTTAGTAAAGGATGAATCTCTCGTTTTATTTTTAAGCCGAAACCAACCCAATGTGTAAAGAAAAATCAATATGCCGTAGAGCAATGCACACAATTCGCTTATTCTCAATAGCCATGGAAGCATTTCATTCATTGAGGTCTTGTTTTCTGAAAAATCTTAACCGATAGACGAATATTATACCAAACAATGCCGGTATGATCAAATTTAAAACCCATAAAACCGAACTTGCCGTGAAAACGGCTGTTGGTCCGGATGCTTCCCAAAAAGCAGTATTGGAAAAATAAAGTCCGAACAAATAAATTGCAATTGACCCGCGAATACTCAATTCGGTGATTACAATTGTCGGAACGATCGTGAGCAATACGTATGTCATCGAAATAAACATCATAGCGGTCAAATAATCTATTTCGAAGCCACAAATGAGTAATAAAAGGTAATATTGCAAGGTGTAAACGAGAAAACGCAATATCGAAAGTGAAAGAATTTTAAGTAATTCTAACTGGCTGTATAAGGTAAAAACATCAATATACTTATGTAGTTTTTCGTGCCTTCGGGGAAAAATTCCCTTTGCGACAAATTTCACCAATCCAACATTAAAATAGAGTAATATCGAGAAAATTAATAGCAGAAAGATCACTAATAATATTCCAAATCTCAAACTTTCGTTAAGAGGAGTTTCAAAATCAAGAAATAAGTTAGTCGAAAAAGCAAAAGCAATACTACCGGCTAAAAATGTTGTAAGTGTCTGACTTACACTTCCAATCAGCGTTACTAATATTCCTTTAATATGACTTTCTTTTTGTAGGATGAAAACCCTTCCCAAAAAGTCGCCAACACGATTTGGCATAATCATACTCACAGATATTCCGGATAAAACAGCGGTGAAAGCCCGGTTAAAAGAAACTTTTTCGAGTTTATCGATTAATAATTTCCATTTAAAGGATTCTAATGCAATATTTATCGGCATAAGTAACAGAACCAACCATTGCAGTTCTTTTCTGGCAGATTCGAAACTAAGCTGTTTAAATTGCTGAAAAACTTCGCTAAAGCTTCGGTGATGCACCAATTGGTGATAAACAAACCAAAAACTGAGCACAATGATCAGCAGCCGGAGCAGTATGTTAGCCGTTTTACCTACTTTTGCTTTCATCAAGCTAAATTCGGATTTTTTTGAAGACAGAGAGAATTATTTTAGGGATCGACCCCGGAACCACTATCATGGGTTATGGTTTAATCCTTGTCAGAGGCAATAAAATGGAACTGATTGTGATGGGTGTTCTTAAACTTACGAAATATGCTAATCAGGCACTTAAGCTTAAAAAAATCTTCGAACGAACCCTGGAACTCATTGATGAATACCATCCGGATGATATGGCACTCGAAGCACCTTTTTTTGGAAAAAATATCCAGTCGATGCTTAAATTAGGCCGCGCACAAGGTGTGGCTATGGCTGCCGGCTTGTATCGCGATATTCCCATCGCCGAATATTTACCAAGAAAAATCAAACAATCGATCACGGGTAACGGAAACGCTTCAAAAGAACAAGTCGCGGCCATGCTTAAAAACCTGCTTGAATTCGGCACAACGCCCGAACATTTGGATGCTACTGACGGTCTGGCTGCAGCTGTTTGTCATTATTTCCAAACTGGAAAAACAAGTACTACAGGCACTTCTTACACCGGTTGGAAAGCGTTTTTAGCCGAAAATCCGGAAAGAGTGAAAGGGAAAACTTAAAACAGAAATGAGTTGTGAGTATTGAGAAAATTCTCCTATTAAAAAACTAAACAAATTTTACCTTCAAAACATATTCAGGATGTCGGATCAATCTAAAAAACTATTTCTGCTCGATGCCATGGCGCTCATTTACAGGGCATTTTTTGCATTGAATAAAAACCCACGTATCAATTCGAAGGGGCTCAATACCTCTGCAATATTAGGTTTTGCAAATACTCTCGTCGAAATAATAAAAAACGAAAAACCAACCCATATTGGCGTTGCTTTCGATACAATAGCACCCACCCAACGCCATATCGATTTTCCAGAATACAAGGCACACCGCGAGAAAATGCCCGACGATCTTGCAACTTCAATTCCATATATCATGCAATTGATCGAAGGTTTCAATATTCCAATTTTACTGTGTGATGGCTACGAAGCTGATGATGTGATTGGTACACTTGCTTTTCAGGCCGAAAAACAAGGTTTCACCACCTTCATGATGACACCGGATAAGGATTTTGGACAATTGGTGACCGATAATACTTTCATTTATAAGCCGGCCCGATTTGGTGAACGACCCGAAATATGGGGAAAGAAAGAAGTTTGCAACCGTTTCGGAATTTCAGAGCCAACACAATTAATCGACATTTTAGGACTTTGGGGAGATGTCTCTGATAACATTCCCGGTGTTCCCGGAGTTGGTGAAAAAACAGCCGCCAAGCTCATTGCTGAATATGGCTCTGTCGAAAATCTGCTGACCAAAACAGCTGAGTTGAAAGGTAAACTCAAAGAAAATCTCGAAGAATTTTCTGCGCAGGCATTGCAATCGAAGCAGCTGGCGACCATCATCATCGATGTCCCCATCGCCTTTGAGCCCGATAAACTGATCCTCGAAATGCCTGACAAGGAAAAATTGGTTGCGCTATTCGATGAACTCGAATTTAAAACTTTTGCCAAAAGAGTTTTTTCTGATTCAAATGATCAAAAACAAACCGAACAAAAAAACCTAAGCCCATCCGCTGATCTTTTCTCCGGTTTTGCTGACGATACGGTCTCAGAAACAGACTTGTCAACTAAAATGACAATCAAAGAAATTGCCCACACCTACCATCTAGCCGATAACGACCAAGCGATTAATGACTTGGTTGCCATGTTATTACAACAAAAAGAATTTTGTTTCGACACAGAAACCACCGGACTTGATGCAAACAATGCTGAATTAGTGGGAATGTCGTTTGCGGTCAAAGATTTCGAAGCCTGGTTTGTGCCACTTCCGGCAAATTACCACGCTTCATTACTGATTGTGAATAAGTTTAAACCACTTTTTGAGAATGAAACTATCCTTAAAATCGGACAAAACATCAAGTTTGACCTTTCTATTTTACGTTGGTACGATATCGAAGTGAAAGGCCCGATGTTCGATACGATGATTGCCCATTACCTCATCGAACCCGAACAACGACACAATATGGATTTTCTTTCAGAATCGTATTTGGGTTATTCGCCTGTTTCGATTGAAGAACTGATTGGTAAAAAAGGGAAAAATCAGGGCAATATGCGCGATGTTCCTCTTGAAATTATCAAAGAATATGCAGCCGAAGATGCGGATATCACGATGCAGCTTAAAAATAAATTTGCCCCCTTACTCGAAATACAAGACGCGATTAAACTTTTTCATGAAACGGAAATGCCCCTGATTCCGGTGCTTGCGTCCATGGAAGCTGAGGGTATACGTGTTGATATTCCAGTGCTTCATCAAATTGGAAATGATCTGGGTAATGAAATTCAACAGCTTGAAAAAGATATCTTTACACAATCCGGACTTCGTTTTAATATCGCTTCTCCAAAACAATTAGGTGAAATACTTTTTGAGAAATTAGGTCTTGAAACCAACATCAAGAAAACGAAAACCGGTCAATATCCAACCGGAGAAGAAGTGCTAAGCAGGCTTGTTCATCAGCATCCCATCATTCCGATGTTGCTCGATTATCGCTCACTTACGAAATTAAAATCGACCTATGTTGATACACTTCCATTATTGGTTAATCCACGTGATGGACGTGTACACACTTCTTACAATCAAGCTGTTACAGCTACTGGAAGGTTAAGTTCAAATAATCCAAACCTACAAAACATTCCAATCCGAACTGAACGTGGACGCGAAATTCGCAAAGCATTCGTTCCACGAAACGATGAATACATTTTATTGGCATCCGACTATTCGCAAATCGAATTACGCATCATTGCTTCTTTGAGCGAAGATGAGGGAATGATGGAAGCGTTCAACCAAGGCCTTGATATTCATACAGCTACAGCTTCACGTGTGTATGGCATTGCACTCAATGAAGTAAGTAAAGACATGCGACGTAATGCAAAAATGGTAAACTTCGGGATTATTTACGGCATCTCGGCCTTTGGTCTTTCTGAACGACTTGGCATTCCACGTAAGGAAGCCGCCGAAATTATTGGAAATTATTTCAGGGAATACCCGAGAATAAAGGAATATATGAATGAACAAATTGCGAAGGCAAGAAAACAAGGCTATGTTGAAACTTTACTCGGACGGCGGCGCTGGCTACGCGATATCAATGGTTCAAATGCTGTTGTACGTGGTTTCGCCGAACGAAATGCCATCAATGCGCCTATTCAGGGATCATCTGCTGATATGATTAAGGTTGCCATGATTCATATTTATAACGATTTGAAAATGAAAGAGATGAAATCAAAAATGATCCTGCAGGTACATGACGAACTGGTTTTCGATGCCCATTTAACCGAACTTGACGAGCTAAAAAGCATTGTGAAACAACGCATGCAAACAGCCTTGCCATTGAAAGTGCCGGTACTTATTGAAATGAATACTGGTATCAATTGGCTTGAAGCACATTAAGTAATGGACAATGGACAATTATATTAATACCTGATATTTTGAATTATATAGAAATTCAAATATGAAATTAATCACTTCTTAATACTTAAAGTTGAAATTCTTATACAAACTCATGATTGTGCGCCACCACTTTAGCAAAATCATCTTATTCTCCCTTTTAATCTCATTTTTGGGATGTCAGCAGAAACCTGTTTTTGAATATTCGAAGGAGTTCAAAAACGACCAATGGAATCGCTTCGACTTTGTTGAGGCCACAGTTGATATTAAAAACACAAATGAAATGTACGATTTGCAACTCATTCTGACTAGTAATGATAAATACATTTATGACTATATCGCACTGAATATCAGTCTTTTTTTTTCGGATGAAACGGTTCGTTCGCGTGATATTGAAATCCGTTTACAGGACAAAGAACTAAATTGGTTGGGCAGCAAAGAAAATGGCATCGTTACAACACCATTTACCTATATCCATGGATTGAAGTTTCCGGCAACCGGAAAAACAAAGATCAGGATTGAAAACAAAATGAGTAAAATATTGCTTGAAAATGTGAGCGGTCTGAAGATCATATTAACAAAGTCTGGAGTTAAATAATTATTTAGGTCAGCTAAATTTGGTGAAAATGATCGTCAAGTAGGATTGAACACCCAAAATGAATGAAAAAATGAAGCTAATTATTTATAAAAAGTCAGCATTAAATGCCCTATTCTTCAATAAAATAAGGCTTTTTAGCTTGGTATTTAAAAAAAAGTTATTTTTGCTCTTTCTTTCTACAGATTTCAATTAAATTGAACAACCATTTATAAATGAAAAGATTAACTACGATTACAAAAAGCATTGCGCTGGTAATAATAACCAGTTTGATGATGATTTCATGTATCCCTCATAAAAAATTGCTCATTTTGCAGGGACAATCTAAAGAAGATACTACCAGTCAGTATAAAAATGACCGCTCTTTAACTTACAGGATTCAAACTGGCGACAACTTGTTTATTCGGGTAGTGAGTCTTGATGAAAAGACTGCTATGATGTTTAATGCTGGTGGAGAGAATGCAAATATGTATTCAACAGATGCTTCGATTTATTTAAATAGCTATACGGTAAGTGAAATTGGAAACATCGAATTTCCGCTTGTTGGTCAAATTTTCGTCCAAAACCTTACGGTTGAAGAAGTAAAAA
>CANNKD010000062.1 GCA_947505205.1 Bacteroidota bacterium
CACTAATAAAGGCAAGGCAGCCTATCCGGAAATGATTAACAGAATAGTTCACGCCAAACTAAATGAGATAACAACAATTAGCAAAACAAGCCCACACGTCCTGCGCCACACTTTTGCCACACATTTATTAGGTAATGGTGCTAACCTGATGGCCATAAAAGAACTTTTGGGTCACACTAGTTTAAGTGCTACCCAAATATATACGCATAACAGCATCGAGCAATTAAAAAAAATTCATCAACAAGCCCATCCAAAGGGATAATTATCTAATAAATAACTAAAGGAGGTAACTATGAAAATCACGATTAATTCAGTCCATTTTAAGGCAGATCAAAAATTGGAAAAATTCATAACGAGTAAAATTGAAAAATTAGCTCTTAAATACACAGAAATTATCGGAGCAGAAGTAATCCTAAAATTGGAAAACACTGATGATCCGGACAATAAAATAACAGAGATACGGATGCTTTTAAAAGGAAATGATTTATTTGCCACAAAAATAAATAAAACATTTGAAGAAGCCACCGATGGAGTGATTGATGCACTAAAAAAACAATTAGAAAAGCATAAAGCTAAGATTATAAATTAGATATATCTTTAATTATCAATTACATATACAATTTTTTGAAAAAATTATAACAATTTTAAATAAAAGGTATTGTAGATTAAATTAATCTTTCTATTTTTGCAGTCCTTTTTAACCAAAGGGCTGCATTTTTTTTAATGCAAAATAACGTTCTTAAACTAATTGCCGGTGTAGCTCAGTTGGCCAGAGCAGCTGATTTGTAATCAGCTGGTCGGGGGTTCGAATCCCTCCACCGGCTCAGTTAGTAACATATTGAATTCAAAATATTGGGGAAGTACCAGAGCGGTCAAATGGGGCAGACTGTAAATCTGCTGGCACAGCCTTCGGAGGTTCGAATCCTTCCTTCCCCACAATATGAAAGCGGGAATAGCTCATTTGGTAGAGCGACAGCCTTCCAAGCTGTAGGTGGCCGGTTCGAGCCCGGTTTCCCGCTCAAAAGCCGATGTAGCTCAGTGGTAGAGCACTTCCTTGGTAAGGAAGGGGTCACGAGTTCAACTCTCGTCATTGGCTCAGTTTATTTGAAAAGAAACCTTAAATAAAACAAAATAGATATGGCTAAAGAAAAATTTGACAGGTCCAAGCCACACGTAAACATTGGAACTATCGGTCACGTAGATCATGGTAAGACAACTCTTACCGCTGCAATTACCCTTTCACTGCATGCTTTAGGTTTGGCAGATTTCAAATCATTCGATTCTATCGATGCTGCCCCTGAAGAAAAAGAAAGAGGTATTACTATTAACACAGCGCACGTTGAATATTCAACAGCCAAACGTCATTACGCTCACGTTGACTGTCCAGGTCACGCTGACTACGTAAAGAACATGGTTACAGGTGCTGCCCAGATGGACGGAGCCATCATCGTTGTTGCTGCAACAGATGGTCCTATGCCTCAAACCCGTGAACACATTCTGTTGGCACGTCAGGTTGGCGTTCCTAGATTGGTTGTTTTCATGAACAAAGTTGACCTTGTTGACGATCCTGAATTACTTGAGCTTGTTGAAATGGAAATCAGAGAGTTATTAACTTTCTACAAATTTGATGGCGACAATACTCCTGTTATCCAAGGATCCGCTTTAGGTGCTTTGAACAAAGAACCTATGTGGGTTGAAAAAGTAATGGAATTAATGGCTGCCTGTGATGAGTGGATTCAATTACCAGTTCGTGAACAGGATAAACCATTTTTAATGCCTATTGAAGACGTATTCTCAATTACCGGCCGTGGCACTGTTGCTACTGGTAGAATTGAAACAGGTGTTATCAACACTGGTGATCCTGTCGAAATCATTGGTATGGGAGCTGAAAAATTGAAATCAGTTGTAACAGGTGTCGAAATGTTCCGCAAAATCCTCGACAGAGGTGAAGCAGGCGACAATGCTGGCTTGTTACTACGTGGTATCGACAAAGATGCTATCCGTCGTGGTATGGTTATAGCTGCTGTTAATTCAGTAAAACCACATGCGCATTTTAATGCCGAAGTGTATATCCTGAAGAAAGAAGAAGGTGGACGTCATACTCCATTCCATAACAAATATCGTCCACAGTTCTATTTCAGAACAACAGACGTTACAGGTGAAGTTGTACTTCCAACCGGAGTTGAAATGGTTATGCCAGGTGACAACTTGACCATCGAAGTGAAATTAATTGCTGAAATTGCGATGACAAAAGGTTTACGTTTCGCTATTCGTGAAGGTGGCCGTACTGTTGGTGCAGGACAAGTAACTGAAATTCTTGACTAATTTTAGTCTTGAATATATAGCTAAACAAGATAAGGTATTCCGAGAAAATCGGAATACCTTAAAATTTAATGAAAAATAATAAGTTA
This sequence comes from Bacteroidota bacterium, assembly GCA_947505205.1. Lineage (GTDB taxonomy): Bacteria > Bacteroidota > Bacteroidia > Bacteroidales > F082 > CAJBPB01. Next base: position 2,412 of record CANNKD010000062.1, read on the forward strand.
CGGGTGTAGCTCAATTGGTAGAGTAGTGGTCTCCAAAACCATTGGTTGTGGGTTCAAGTCCTACCACCCGTGCAATAAAAAATTTAGATTCAATGACAAGATTCAGTATCGTTAACTACGCAAAGGAGAGTTATGCAGAACTCATGCAAAAAGTTTCCTGGCCCACTTGGAGTGAGCTGCAGAGTAGTGCTATTGTGGTATCCATTGCTTCCCTAATAATCGCTTTTGCGGTTTACCTGATGGATAAGTCGTTTCAAGTTATTTTAGAGAGTTTCTATAAACTTTTCTAAGAAAACAGGGACTAATGAATCTAATAGTACATTAACAATCTATCTCAATTTTTGAAACAAAAATGAGCGAAACGACAGGAAATAAGTGGTATGTGGTGCGGGCGATAAGCGGCAAAGAGAAAAAAGTAAAAGAATATCTTGATGCTGAAATCAATCGTTTGGGACTACAGTCAATGGTTTCCCAGGTGCTCATTCCTACAGAAAAAGTTTACCAGATAAGAAAAGGGAAGAAAATTAGCAAAGAGCGAAATTATTTTCCCGGTTACGTTCTTGTCGAAGCAACACTAACTGGTGAAATACCGCACATAATCAAAAGCATTCCGAATGTGCTGGGATTTCTTGGGACAAAAGGTGAGGCAGATCCACTGCGTCCGTCGGAAGTGAACAGAATTCTCGGTAAGGTTGACGAACTCGCCGAAATGGGTGAGGAAGTTAATATCCCTTTCATCATCGGGGAAACTGTAACAGTTACAGACGGACCATTTAACAGTTTCAGCGGAGTAATTGAAGAAATTAACGAAGAAAAGAAAAAGTTGAAAGTGATGGTTAAAATCTTCGGAAGAAAAACTCCACTTGAACTTAGTTTCATGCAAGTGGAAAAGGAATAGATTCAGTTACGTACTGAGTTCCTTATTAACACATTAATTATTAAGGATTAAAATGGCAAAAGAAGTAAGCGGATTAATTAAACTGCAAATCAAAGGAGGAGCCGCTAACCCCTCACCACCTATTGGACCTGCATTAGGATCGAAAGGTGTCAACATCATGGAGTTTTGTAAACAATTTAATGCTCGTACCCAGGAGTTGGCAGGTAAAGTTGTACCTGTTATCATTACTGTGTTCAAGGATAAATCGTTTGAATTTATTTTAAAAGCTCCACCCGTTGCTGTGCAAATTATGGAAATGGCTTCGTTAAAGAAAGGTTCAGCCGAATCTAACAGAACGAAAGTAGGATCCATATCATGGGAGCAAGTACGAACCATTGCTGAAAACAAGATGAAAGATTTAAATGCTTTCACCGATCATTCAGCCATGAAAATGGTCGCCGGTACAGCTCGTAGCATGGGAGTTAGGGTTACAGGCGCATCACCATTTGGTAAAGACTAAGGAAAGACCTATAGTCATGCATTTTGTAGAACCTAAAACAAATTGGTGAAATGGCAAAATTGACCAAACAACAAAATGAAGCTCTGGCGAAGTTCGACAAAAGCAAAATTTACTCCTTGACAGAGGCAGTTGATATCGTAAAAAAAATCACTTATACCAAGTTTGACGCTTCTGTTGACTTGAATGTTCGTTTGGGTGTTGACCCCCGCAAAGCCAATCAAATGGTTCGCGGATCAGTTACCTTACCACACGGAACAGGAAAAGTTGCCCGGGTTCTGGTACTTTGTACACCAGACAAGGAACAGGAAGCATTAGATGCAGGTGCTGATTTCGTTGGATTGGATGATTACATTCAGAAAATCAAAGACGGATGGACCGATATTGACGTCGTTATTACAACACCCAATGTTATGCCGAAAGTAGGTGCACTTGGACGTATATTAGGCCCACGTGGCTTGATGCCGAATCCAAAAACCGGAACGGTAACAATGGATGTTGCAAAAGCAATTCAAGAAGTAAAAGCTGGGAAAATTGACTTTAAAGTTGATAAGTACGGAATCATTCATGCAGGCGTGGCCAAAGTTAGTTTCGAAAGCGATAAAATCGTTGAGAACGCCAGAGAGTTGATTAACACAATCAATAAACTGAAACCGACGGCAGCAAAAGGAGCCTATGTGATGAGTATTTTCATCTCGAGTACGATGAGTCCTGGTGTGCAAATCGAGCCCAAATCAGTAACACACTAAAACCTAAAAGTAAGTTATTGACATGAGAAAAGTAGATAAACAAATAGTCATCGACTCGATTACTGAGCAACTAAGCCGGCACTCGAATTTTTATCTGACTGATATTTCAAACCTCAACGCAAGCGCAACAAGCCGCTTGAGAAGATTGTGTTTCAGTCGCGATATAAAACTCGTTGTAGCAAAGAATACACTATTGCGTAAAGCAATGGAAAATTCAGGCAAGGAGATGAGCGAAATGTATGATATTTTGAAAGGATCAACCTCGATAATGTTTTCAGAATCGGGAAATGCACCTGCCAAACTAATCAAAGATTTTCGTAAAACCTCACAACGTCCTATACTCAAAGCAGCATATATTGAGGAAACTTCATATATCGGCGATAGCCAACTTGACTTCCTGATCAGCATTAAATCGAAGAATGAACTCGTTGCTGACCTCATAGCCTTGTTGCAATCACCAGCCAAAAATGTTATTGGCGCTTTACAGTCAGGTGGACATAAATTGAGTGGAATTTTGAAAACATTATCCGATAAACCGGAATAACTTTGAATGATTATCATTCAACATCAGAGAATTAATTACATTGTAAAACACTTAAAAACGATAATAAAATGGCAGATTTGAAAGCTTTTGCGGAGCAATTGGTTAACCTCACAGTTAAAGAGGTAAATGAATTAGCTACCATTTTGAAAGAAGTATATGGCATTGAGCCAGCTGCAGCAGCAGCGGTTGCAGCAGCGCCTTCAGCAGGTGCAGAAGCAGCTGTTGTTGAAGAACAAACTTCATTCAACGTTATTTTAAAAGCTGCTGGTGCATCAAAACTCGCAGTAGTAAAATTGGTTAAAGAATTAACCAGTTTAGGTCTGAAAGAAGCTAAGGAATTAGTTGACGCAGCTCCTAAACCAATTAAAGAAGGTGTTAGCAAAGACGAAGCCAATGCATTGAAATCACAGTTGGAAGAAGCTGGTGCAGAGGTTGAGATTAAATAAGAAGGATAGTTTTTCTGCAAAACATCAGGCAATAATACCTCTATCTCTACTAAAATTGAGATAGAGGTTTTGCGCCTATTTTGCATTTTATGTGAATTGTTTCTTTTTATCAGTAACGGCCTGCCTCTAACAGGCTATAAAAACTTAAGACCTTGGCAGAAAAATCATTCGAAAGAATCAGTTTCGCATCCACCGGTTACCATTTGGACTACCCGGATTTTCTTGACATTCAGTTGCAGTCATTTCAGGATTTCTTTCAATTAGAAACAAATCCGGAAAACCGCAAAAATGAAGGACTTTTTAAAGTCTTCGCCGAGAATTTCCCAATTACGGATGCACGGAACAATTTTGTACTCGAGTTTCTCGATTACTTTGTTGATCCTCCACGTTATTCAATAGATGAGTGTATTGAACGTGGCCTAACTTATAGCGTGCCTCTGAAGGCAAAGCTAAAGTTGTATTGTACTGACCCCGAACACGAAGACTTTGAAACAATCGTGCAGGATGTCTATCTGGGAATGATCCCATATATGACACCAAAAGGCACTTTCGTTGTAAATGGAGCCGAACGAGTTGTAGTTTCGCAGCTACATCGCTCTCCCGGCGTGTTTTTCGGTCAACACCGCCATGCAAACGGAACGCAGTTATATTCAGCACGAATTATTCCTTTCAAGGGATCTTGGATGGAGTTTTCGACTGATATCTCAAACGTGATGTATGCGTATATCGACCGTAAAAAGAAATTACCAGTTACAACCTTGCTTCGCGCTATCGGTTTTGAAACAGACAAAGATATTCTTGAAATATTCAATCTGGCAGAAGAAGTTAAAGTTAGCAAAGCCGGATTAAAACGAGTTGTAGGTCGTCGCCTTGCAGCACGTGTTGTTCGGTCATGGATCGAAGACTTTGTTGATGAAGATACCGGTGAAGTGGTTTCCATTGAACGTAATGAAGTAATCATTGAGCGTGAAACCGTGTTGGATAATGATAATATTGATTTAATCGTTGAATCGGGCGTAAAAGCAGTTCTGCTTCACCGCGATGATGTTAACACATCCGATTATTCAATCATCTTCAACACCCTCCAAAAAGATACTGCCAACTCAGCAAAAGAAGCTGTTGAGTTCATTTACAGACAATTACGTAATGCTGAGCCTCCAGATGAGGAAACGGCAAGAGGCATTATTGACAAACTTTTCTTTTCAGATAAACGTTACGATTTAGGTGAAGTCGGACGGTACAGGATCAATCGTAAACTCGAATTGAATATTCCTGCTGAAACAAAAGTCTTAACCAAAGAAGATATCATTTCGATTATTAAATATTTAATCGAACTTGCCAATAATAAAACTGACGTTGATGATATCGATCACTTGAGCAACCGTCGTGTCAGAACCGTTGGCGAACAATTATATGCTCAGTTTGGAGTTGGATTAGCCAGAATGGCTCGTACGATTCGCGAAAGAATGAATGTGCGTGATAACGAAGTTTTCACACCAACCGATTTGATCAATGCGAAAACCTTGTCATCGGTTATTAATTCATTCTTTGGAACAAACCAACTTTCACAGTTTATGGATCAGACCAATCCTTTGTCTGAGGTTACCCATAAACGTAGGGTTTCGGCTCTCGGACCAGGTGGTCTTTCTCGTGAAAGAGCAGGCTTTGAGGTACGTGACGTTCATTATACCCATTATGGCCGTTTGTGTACCATTGAAACTCCTGAAGGACCGAATATTGGTTTGATTTCTTCATTGTGCGTATTTGCGAAAATTAATAAACTTGGATTTATCGAAACCCCATATCGCGAGGTTAAAATGGGTGTGGTTGATATAAACAACAAGCCCATTTATTTGAGTGCTGAAGAAGAAGAGGACAAAATTATTGCTCAGGCAAACACGTCCATTTCAAAAACCGGTTTATTCACCGAAGAACGTGTAAAAGTTCGTTACCTAGCTGATTATCCAATAGTTGACAGAGAAAAGATCGACTTAATTGACGTGGCACCTAATCAGATCGCTTCTATTGCAGCATCACTGATTCCTTTTCTTGAACATGACGATGCCAACCGTGCATTGATGGGTTCAAACATGATGCGTCAGGCCGTTCCACTTCTGAATCCTGAAACTCCAATCGTTGGAACAGGAATTGAACGTTCGGTCGCAAACGACTCACGTGTTTTAATCAATGCTGAAGGACCTGGTGAAGTTATTTATGTTGATGCCGCAAAAATTACAATCCGGTATGAGCGTGATGAAAATGATAGACTGGTGAGCTTTGATGATGACATTAAATCTTATGTATTAACAAAATATGTTCGCACAAACCAAAATACAAGTATCAACCTGAAACCGATTGTCCGTAAAGGTCAAAAAGTGGTAAAAGGTCAGGTTTTGTGTGAAGGATATGGAACACAAGGTGGTGAACTAGCTCTTGGACGCAATCTGATGGTTGCATTTATGCCTTGGAAAGGTTACAACTTTGAAGATGCTATTGTAATTTCCGAAAAGATCGTTAAGGAAGATATCTTTACCTCAGTTCATATCGAAGAATTTACATTGGAAGTTCGCGATACAAAACGTGGTATTGAAGAACTCACAAACGACATCCCAAATGTAAGTGCTGAAGCTACCAAAGACCTCGATGAAAATGGTTTGATCAGAATCGGCGCCGAGGTAAACGAAGGTGATATTCTGATTGGAAAAATCACCCCAAAAGGTGAAAGCGATCCAACTCCTGAAGAAAAATTATTACGTGCCATTTTTGGTGACAAAGCAGGTGACGTAAAAAATGCTTCATTGAAGGCACCACCATCCATGAAGGGTGTTGTTGTTGACAAAAAGTTATTTTCAAGGGTTGTAAAAGACCGTAAATCAAAAGCTAAAGACAAAGATTTGTTGCATGAGCTTGAAGACGGCTATAACAAACAGTCAGCTATTCTTAAAAATAAGCTCCTTGATAAGCTGGGTATTTTGTTAAACAATCATACTTCGCAAGGCGTGTCAAATAACTTTAAAGAAGTTTTGATTGCTAAAAAAGTGAAGTTTACGCCTAAATTGTTATCAGTAATTGATTTCTCAACTGTAAATCCAAATAAATGGACTTCTGATAACGAATTAAATGAACGGATTAAACTGTTGATTAACAACTACAATATCAAACACAAAGAGGATTACGGTATTTATAACCGTAAGAAATTTGTGGCTACCGTTGGTGATGAATTACCAAATGGAATCATCCAGATGGCTAAAGTTTATGTTGCCAAAAAACGGAAGTTGAATATTGGTGATAAAATGGCCGGTCGTCATGGTAACAAAGGTATCGTAGCTAAAATTGTACGTGAGGAAGACATGCCATTCCTTGAAGACGGAACACCCGTTGATATTGTTTTGAACCCGCTTGGTGTACCATCGCGTATGAACCTCGGACAGATTTACGAAACTGTTTTGGGTTGGGCAGGTGCAAAATTAGGATTACGATTTGCGACACCAATTTTCGACGGAGCTCCTATCGAGGAGATTAACAGATATCTAGCTAAAGCAGGATTACCTGAAAACGGAAGTGTTCGCCTATATGATGGTGGAACCGGAGAGCAGTTTGATCAACCCGCAACAGTTGGATATATCTATATGCTTAAGCTTCACCACATGGTTGATGACAAAATGCATGCACGTTCAATTGGTCCATATTCATTGATTACACAGCAACCTCTTGGTGGTAAAGCACAATTTGGAGGGCAGCGATTTGGTGAAATGGAAGTTTGGGCTTTGGAAGCTTTTGGCGCGAGTAACATCCTTCAGGAAATTCTGACAGTAAAATCAGATGACGTTGTTGGGCGTGCCAAAGCATACGAATCCATCGTGAAAGGCGAAAATATGCCTACTCCAGGAATACCGGAATCTTTCAATGTACTTGTTCACGAATTACGTGGGTTGGGACTTGAGATTACCTTCGATTAATTATAATTTAAGCATCCCGTAATTGCGGGATGCATTTTTTTCTTTTAATAAATATCATACAATATATGGCTTTCAGGAAAGATAGTACAATTAGCAGTAACTTTTCGAAAATTACCATTAGCCTTGCTTCACCCGAATCGATATTGAATCGTTCGAGCGGAGAGGTTATCAAACCGGAAACCATTAACTACAGAACCTATAAACCTGAAAGAGATGGTTTATTCTGTGAAAGAATTTTTGGTCCGGTAAAAGATTGGGAATGCCATTGCGGTAAATACAAACGTATCCGCTATAAGGGAATCATTTGCGACCGTTGTGGTGTTGAGGTTACAGAAAAAAAAGTTCGCCGCGAGAGAATGGGGCATATTCAACTCGTTGTGCCCGTGGCTCATATCTGGTATTTCAGGTCGTTACCCAATAAAATAGGTGCCCTTTTAGGTCTTCCTACAAAACGTCTCGACATGGTGATCTATTATGAGCGCTATGCCGTTATTCAGGCCGGGATTGCAACGCTTCCAAAAGAAGAAAAAGAATCGAAAGATCCTGATGATATCAAATTGATAACAGAAGAACAATATTTGGATATTTTGGAGTCGTTGCCTGCTGACAATCAGCATTTACCTGATTCTGACCCAAATAAGTTCATCGCGAAAATGGGTGCTGAAGCCATTCATGATTTATTGGCCCGCCTCGATCTCGATACGATTTCATTTGATTTACGTCACAAAGCAAGCACAGAAACTTCTCAACAGAGAAAAGCCGATGCTTTGAAACGTTTGCATGTTTTTGAAGCTTTCAGAGATGCTCGCAGCCGAATCGAAAACAGACCGGAATGGATGATCGTGAAAGTTGTTCCGGTGATTCCGCCTGAACTTCGTCCTTTGGTGCCATTGGATGGCGGTCGTTTTGCCACTTCCGATTTAAATGATTTGTATCGCCGTGTAATTATTCGTAATAATCGTTTAAAACGATTAATCGAAATTAAGGCTCCTGATGTTATCATGCGTAACGAAAAACGTATGTTACAGGAAGCCGTTGACTCATTGTTCGATAACTCAAGAAAAGCGAGCGCTGTGAAAACAGAATCGAATCGTGCACTTAAATCATTGAGCGACAGCTTAAAAGGTAAACAAGGCCGTTTCCGTCAGAACCTGCTTGGAAAGCGTGTTGATTACTCAGGTCGTTCGGTAATCGTTGTAGGTCCGGATTTGAACCTGAACGAATGCGGTATTCCAAAAGATATGGCATCAGAGCTTTTCAAACCGTTTATCATCCGTAAAATGCTTGAAAGAGGCATTGTTAAAACAGTTAAATCGGCTAAGAAAATCGTTGATCGGAAAGACCCCGTTGTTTGGGACATTTTGGAAAATATCCTCAAAGGACATCCAATCATGCTCAACCGTGCTCCTACCCTTCACCGTTTGGGTATTCAGGCTTTTCAGCCAAAATTGGTTGAAGGAAAGGCCATACAGTTGCATCCATTGGTTTGTACAGCTTTCAACGCCGACTTTGATGGTGACCAGATGGCCGTTCACGTTCCACTTGGAAACGCCGCTATCCTGGAAGCCCAAATTTTGATGCTTGCCTCACATAATATTCTGAACCCTGCCAATGGAGCGCCTATTACGGTTCCTTCACAGGACATGGTATTAGGTTTATATTATATTACAAAACCTCGCAAGAGCACCCCTGAACATCTTGTAAAAGGCGAAGGAAAGCGTTTTTACTCTTCCGAAGAAGTTATCATTGCGTATAATGAAAAAGTAATTGATCTTCATGCGATTATCCATGTCAAAACCAAAATAAGAGAAGAAGGCAAATTAAAAGCTGTTTTACTTGAAACAACGGTTGGACGTGTATTATTAAACCAGGTTGTACCAGAAGATTACGGTTTCATCAATCAAATTCTCACCAAGAAATCATTGCGTGATATTATTGGTGACATGGTGAAGATGTTAGGAACTGCCACTGCAGCTAAATTCCTCGACAGCATCAAAAATCTTGGATTCCAGATGGCATTTAAAGGTGGATTATCGTTCAACCTCGGAAACGTGAAAATTCCGGCGATGAAAGAAGAATTGATTCATCAGGCCAACGAAGAAGTGAACGAGGTTATGTCGAACTACAATATGGGATTCATAACCAATAATGAACGTTACAATCAGATTATCGATATCTGGACACATACTAATTCACGCCTGACGAACACCTTGATGCAGCAGCTTTCGCAAGATGATCAAGGATTTAACCCGGTTTATATGATGCTCGATTCCGGTGCGAGGGGTTCAAAAGAACAGATCCGCCAGTTATCCGGAATGAGGGGTTTGATGGCAAAACCTCAGAAATCAGGTGCCACAGGTGGTGAAATTATCGAAAACCCAATTCTTTCGAACTTTAAAGAAGGATTGTCAGTTCTTGAATATTTCATCTCAACCCACGGTGCCCGTAAAGGTTTGGCTGATACCGCTTTGAAAACTGCTGACGCAGGTTACCTAACCAGAAGGTTGGTTGACGTTGCCCAGGATGTTGTTATCACTGAAAAAGACTGCGGAACATTGCGTGGTTTAACTATCTCAGCACTAAAGAAGAGTGAAGAAGTTGTTGAAACACTCTACGACAGAATACTTGGTCGGGTTGCACTTCATGATATTTATCGTCCGGTAACAGGTGAACTGATTATTACCGGTGGTGAAGAAATTACTGAAGAAGTGGCTTCGATTATCGAACAATCTCCTATCGAAAATGTTGAAATCAGATCGGTACTCACCTGCGAATCAAAACGCGGTGTTTGCGCCAACTGTTACGGCAGAAACCTGGCCTCAGGTAAGCTCGTTCAAAAAGGTGAAGCCGTTGGTGTTATTGCAGCACAATCAATTGGTGAGCCTGGTACCCAGCTTACACTGCGTACTTTCCACGTTGGGGGTACTGCTTCAAATATTGCTATCTCTTCAAAAATAGAAGCAAAATATGATGGCCGTATTGAAATTGAAGAACTTCGGTCAATTGAATTAAAAAAAGACGGAAAAAGTTACGATATCGTTTTAGGTCGTTCAGCTGAAATGAAGATTTTAGATAACAAGACCGGTATCGTATTGTCATCTGCCAATATCCCTTATGGCGCAAATCTATATGTGAAAAATGGTACCGATGTTAAAAAAGGTGATTTCATCAGCGATTGGGATCCTTACAACGCTGTTATTTTGTCGGAACAAGATGGTAAAATCAGCTTTGAGAACATCATCGAAGGCATTACCTACCGTGTTGAGTCAGATGAACAAACAGGTTATAATGAGAAGGTTATCATTGAATCTCGTCAGAAAGCAAAGAATCCTGCTATCCGAATTTTAGACAAAGAAGGTGGAGTGATCAAGATTTATGATATTCCTGTTGGAGCTCATATTGTTATCGACGATCATGAGAAGATAAAAGCAGGTGCAATGTTGGTTAAAATCCCAAGAGCCGTTGGTAAATCAGGCGATATCACGGGAGGTCTTCCAAGGGTCACTGAGCTTTTTGAAGCGCGCAACCCATCAGAACCAGCTGTTGTTTCAGAAATCGACGGTGTTGTTTCATTCAATAAAAAGTTGAAACGCGGTAACCGTGAGATCGTGGTGACTTCGAAATCAGGGCAAGAAAAAACATATCTTGTTCCAACTTCGAAGCAGATTCTTGCACAGGAAAACGACTTTGTGAAAGCTGGAACTCCACTTTCGGAAGGTGCGATGACTCCATCTGACATTCTGTCGATCAAAGGACCTATGAAAGTGCAGGAATACATCGTGAATGAAGTTCAGGAAGTTTATCGTTTGCAAGGTGTGAAAATCAACGACAAGCATTTTGAGGTAATTGTACGTCAGATGATGCGTAAAATTGCAGTTAATGATCCGGGAGACACAAAATTCCTCGAAGGTGAATTGATCAATAAGCTTGATTTCCAACAAGAAAACGATGAAATCTTTGGCAAAAAGGTTATCACTGATGGCGGTGAATCTGAATCAATAAAACTTGGACAAATCATTACAGCCCGAAAGATGCGTGATGAAAACTCCATGTTGAAACGTAAAGACAGAAAACTTGTTGAAGCACGCGACGCGCAGCCTGCAACAGGTGAACAGGTTTTACAGGGTATTACCCGTGCTTCGTTGCAAACTAACAGCTTTATTTCGGCAGCATCGTTCCAGGAAACTACGAAAGTATTAACACTGGCATCAATCAACGCGAAATCGGATGAACTGAACGGATTAAAGGAAAATGTGATCGTTGGTCATAAGATCCCTGCCGGAACAGGTCATCGTGACTATGAAGATTTGATTGTTGGTTCAAAAGCTGAATACGAAGCCGTTATGGAATCCGCATCAAAAACGCTCAAGTCATAAACTGATTTATAATAATAATTAAAAGTCGTTATTTGTCTCATACCTTTGTAAGAACAAATAACGACTTTTTTAATACCAAATAAAATGTCAGAAAACAAAAACCAGATCAATATCGAACTAACTGAAGAAGTTGCCGAAGGCACTTATTCGAACTTGGCAATCATCACCCACTCACATTCAGAATTTGTGATTGATTTTGTGAAATTGATGCCTGGAATTCAAAAGGCAAAGGTTAAATCGAGGATTATTTTAACGCCCGAACACGCTAAAAGACTGTATAAAGCCTTAGCCGAAAACCTGAAAAAATTTGAAAGCGTGCATGGAACCATCAAGGAATCGCAAGGTGGCGAAGGATTTCCTCCTTTTTCATTAGGCGGACCAACAGCGCAGGCATAGAACTTTTTTTTAACTAAACTGAAAGGCTGACATGGATAATGTTAGCCTTTTTTTTGTGTTCAATAATGATATTGTGTATTTTTACAAAGGTCATGTAATTAAGGAATAGACAATTGATAATTGACAATTTTAAAATTATATAAATGCCTGATGTTGATTATATAGAAATTCAAATACGAGATTTATCTCTTCTTAATACTTAGTTTAACAACCATGAAATCTGTCAGCCTGAAAGAAATCAAACTGGAATTAGCAGCCCGCTCGGCTGATGACCTGCTTGCTTTCTGCTTGCGCCTGAGCAAGTTTAAAAAGGAAAACAATGAATTGCTGACCTACCTTTTATTTGAATCGTTTGATGAAGCACTGTATATTGCCAATGTGAAAGTTGAAATTGACCTGCAATTTGATCAGATTAACAAAACAAACTATTATTTCATCCGGAAAAGCATTCGCAAAATTTTAGTCAATACCAAAAAATTCATCCGGTATTCGCAACAAAAAGAAACCGAAATCGACCTATTGATTTACTTTTGTACCAAACTGAAATTATTTTCACCTTCTATCATTGGTAATACTCAGTTGCAAAAGCTTTTCGATAATCAGATTGTGTCGATCAGAAAAAAAGTTTCTACCTTGCATGAGGATTTACAGTTTGACTATGGTATTGAACTGGATGCGATGAAAGCTTGATATTTAGTGACCAAACACAACGTCTTGAGCCTTGCCACTGAAAGGGCAAACCAACAAAAAAAAATATCAAAAAGTGTTGATTATCAATAATTTAATTTTAAATTTATGGGAAATCAAATCACCAAATAATCTTATTAATCAATTAGTACTAATAGAAATCAAATGGAAACAAAAAGAAGAAAAAACAACGCAGCTGCTTTCTTGGCAACCTTGGCATTCATGGTGCTATCAACCTATCCAATATTGGCACAATCGAACCTCAAAGATGAAAACGAAGTTAAAGCTCAACCCTTATTTTTAGGGTTTGGTAGCAGTATTAACGATTGTGGCATACTAAGTGCAGGTATCGAACTTCCAGTTTTGAAGATGTTTTCGTTTTATGGAACTGCCGGCTTAGGCAGCTGGGGCTGGAAAATAGGTGGTGGAATTACTTATTATCCACAACATAAACCATTTAAGTCGGGCTACAGCCTTGCCTATTACAGTGCTTCAGGCCTCGATAATTTTGAAACTAAATTAACAGTTGAACCGAATGGTAATGAGCAAACTGTGAAACTGAATTTACTACGGGCAGGCACAGTAAATTTAGTTTATTCCTATAACCTTAAAGTTGGCCAATCTTCGAAGTTTGTGTTTTATGGAGGATATGCTATCCCTGTTACAGAAAACGCTTATACGATTATTGATCCTACTGTTACACTTACAGAAACTTCCATTCAGTTCCTTAACGTCATGCAACCTGGTGGAGTGATAATAGGTGTAAAATATATGATTGGCATTTAATATCGCAGTTTCAACCGTTAAAATAAAAAACAAGCAAAATGAAAAATCTAATCTCTTCCGTTGCATTGGCTATGATGCTGATGTTTTCGTTTAACAGTCAGGCACAGGAATGGACTGTTCTTAATCCTTATCCAACTTTTAATTCCTTACATGCCGTAAGCTTCCCATCGCCCGACACCGGTTATATTACAGGAAACAATTCGACTGTTTTACGAACCTTTGATGGTGGCGAAACATGGACAAAACTCAAGTTACCGGTTGATGGTATCCAGATTACCTCTGTGAATTTCGAAACCAATAACCGAGGAACAATTGTATCATGGAGTTATATTTTTTCAACAACCGATGCTGGTGAAACCTGGTACTATCAAAACATCCAAATGAATGCGGATTTTTTCGACTCTTTCTTTCTAAACGATACTTTAGGATGGCTTACAGGTACCTATCAATTAGTTGCGAAAACAATAGATGGTGGTCAGAACTGGGATATTATCAGTAATAATATCGATGAATCAATAATGTTTGAAGCTATTGAATTTGCAAATGCTGACACCGGCTATGTTGTTGGAAACAAATGGGGTGGAGCCGATTCGCCGGTAATGCGCCGTTCGGATAATGGCGGAAGCAACTGGTATGATATTGAATTACCTGAAGAGATATGGTCAGTGTATGATTTGGATGTGTTGGGTCCGCTTGATGTTTGGATAGCCTCCGGACAAGCAGCTATGAATTCCGATTCAACAGGCTATGTCGATAAAGCATACCATACTATTGATGGTGGTCTCAGTTGGACAAAACATGAGGCAGGGATTCCTTATGGTCATGGTATTAAAAAGATAAAATTCTTCAATTCCTTAGAAGGTAGGTTATTAAGCGATGATTATATTTATTCAACATCGGATGGAGGTAATTACTGGAGTAAATATTTTATTGAGTCTCCTGGTTACATGAACTGTACTGATTTTTCATGGCCTGATCCAAATCATTGTGTTGCCGTTGGTTGGTCACCAAATATTACCATCAGTAATGATGGAGGACAAACATGGGACGAAAAAATACGAGGTACTACAGGATTTTTAAAAAATATTTGCTTTATAAATGAGAACAAAGGATTCATCACAGGTAATGAAAATAATGAAATAGCCATGTGGGCAACCAATGATGGTGGTGATACCTGGATTGAGGCTGATTTGGATTCTGTTCCTTATGGCACAACATTGTATTCGATTGCATTTTCTAATGAAACATCTGGTTGGGCAGTCTATTACGGTAAAGTTTTGTACCAAACTATTGACGGCGGATTACACTGGCAACTTCGTTCAACAGGATTTGACTATTCTCTTAAATATATCAGTTTACCTGATGACACCCATATTTTTATGTCAAGTGATTGGATAGATATAGTTAAATCAACAGATGGAGGAAATACCTGGACAGATATA
>CANNKD010000063.1 GCA_947505205.1 Bacteroidota bacterium
AACATCCCCGGCAGTTATTGTGCCGTTGGTTTTTACATTTGTAATATCGGCATTTCCTAACTGTATGGTATTTGACAAATCAACTACTGCCCCGGAGCCAATTGCGGTGGCATTGGTTAATGCACCCGAAGCAACATCTGCCCCTGCACCAATTCCCGTATTGGTGTATCCTGTGGTATTTGAATGTAAAGCTAATCCTCCAATGGCTGTATTGCCTACTCCAACGGTAGTTGAATATAAAGCTAATCCTCCAATGGCTGTATTGCCTACTCCAACGGTATTGGAAGAAAGTGCCATAGAGCCGTTTGCGGTATTATAGTTTCCGGTTGTATTTGAAAAAAGTGTACTGTCGCCGTTTGCGGTATTATTCTTTCCGCTGGTGTTGGAATAAAGTGCGTATATTCCATTGGCTGTGTTATAGTTTCCTTCGGTATTGGAAGAAAGTGCCATAGAGCCGATTGCGGTATTAAAGCTTCCGCTGTCATTCATGTAGATTGAGCCAGCCCCGACTGCGGTATTGGATTCTCCGGTGGTATTCGCGTAGATTGAGCCAGCCCCGACTGCGGTATTGAAGTTTCCGGTGGTATTTGATTGAAGTGTCCCGGCTCCAAGTGCGGTATTGTAAACGCTGTTTCCGCCACCCATGCCAAGCGTTAATCCGTTCACGGTCAAATCACTGCTGAATGTTTTCGCTCCTGCCACAGTTTGGGCAGTTGTTAAATCGACAAAGTTTTGTGTAGCAGAGCCGGTACCTCCGTTTGCAACAGGAACAATACCTGTCACAGCACCTGCATTTCCCGAAGTTGGTGCATACAATGCATAAGGTACGCTCATCATTTGCGAAGTTCCCATATCTGTATAGGAACTTCCTCCGGCTAAGTCTATCTCTATCTGGATAAATTTAGAACCGCTACCCCAGTTGATAGCAGCAAAACTACCTGTAACAGGTGTTCCGGCACCAATGTTGGCAGTAAACAAACCCAAGGCATTGGTGGTAGTGCTTTGCGTTTCCTGATAAACTACTAAGCCTCCCGATGTGGTATCGTGAATGCTGAAACGGATGGATACTGTTTGGTTGGCTAACAAATTGCCACTGGTATTTCTTGCCACGGCCTGATATGGGACCGTTTGAGGTACTTGTGCCATTGAGTTATAAATTACCAATAACATAAAGGTACCCAGGAGTAAAGATTTTGCATAAAGGTTTAAATTCTGCATATAATTACATTTTTCTCTGCTTACTTGGTTCAGGCGTTAGCAATCCCGTTTATTGAATTATTTACTATAAATATTCCTGGTCTGGCTTAAAATCACAGCGCCTGATTGGAGTGTGGCCGGAACCATGCTTTTGAAACTGCAATTTTTCGTTTTGCTATTAATCACGGCGTTTATACCATACATCCATCCTCCCGCTATCGCTGTATTGCCATCTGCTGAAACCGCAACTGAAACTCCTTGATTTGAGGCGCCGACACTTCCGGTGCCAACCAGTATTGTTCCGTTATTGGAAACTACGATGGCAGCAGTACCTCCAATGGTAAATGGAGTAGGAGAACTTAAATTGGTACCTGTGATGGTAACCAGGGCTCCTGCAGCACCCGGCGAAGGACCAAATGAAGTGATAGTCGGGGCGGTGGCAAATAAATTCACGACAACGAAAACTGAGATTGCCAAAAGGAAAATTTTGTGTTTCATACAGATGAGTTATTATTATGAGCAATTATGTACTGAAACGCTTAAATAAAATCGACCAACTACAAAGGAATTGTTTATGCAATCAAACCAGCTACCTCTTTTGTTTGCAAAAGTAAAGTCAGCAACCCTTTATACCAAGAAATAGATGTCCCGAAATTTGAATTACATCTCCCGCTTTTTTTCAATGCTTTGTTTTGCAGTGTATTACAAGACACTTACGGGTATGGAATGGAATCAGCCGAGATTGACTTTTAGAACTGGAATGTCAACCTGGTGAATACAAATAAATAAAAAGGCTGTATAAGACAGAATCTGTGTGAAGGGAACACAGCTCAGAAGAATGGCCGTTGCATTTTACCTGAATTCTGAAGGCCGTGATCCGGTTAACTGACTGAAAGCCTTATAAAAAGCAGTTTTCGATCCAAACCCGGCTTCTTTGGCAACGGCTTCAATTTTGTAATTCTTCAATTCAGGTGAAGCAAGATGTCTGAGCACCTCTTTGATACGGTAATTGTTTACAAACATATTAAAACTCATGCCTGCATATTGCTGTATTAAGTCTGAAATTGTTTTCCGGTTGATCCTCAGTTGACCCGTCACATCATCAAACTTCAGATTGCTGTTTAAATACGGTTTCTCTGATTCAAAATATTCAATCAGTTTCTGATAGGTTTGGCTGGATTGCCCGGGAATTAATGGAGGAAACAGTTGTACGGCAGGCATGATTCCCTCCTCAGTATCCGCTGCCCGGATGTCGTTCCTGTATTTCTCGAACAGGATATTGTATGCACTGTTACGCTGGCGATAAAGCCGGTAAATCCTAAAGAGCAGGGCTCCCAGTACCAGGGCGGAAACCAGTGCAACGACGAGGATCATGAAATTCGCATGCATCCGTTTTTTCATCAGCAGCATGTTGGAGCTGAGCAACTCGTTTTTACGTTCAAGTTTCTCGTTATTATACGCAAATTCAAGATCATTTACCGCAATTTGCTTATCGAGAGCTAACAAGGAATCGTTGAGATGCCTGATTGTCTTTTGGGTAGTAAGGGCCTCTTTATACCTGCCCGACTTTTCGTACATATACTCTTCGGCTTCAAGCAACTCGACATAAACAGGAGTTTCCCCCGATAATGCAGCTAACTTGCCGGCCTCCCGATATATTCTGAGGGCATCATTATCCTTATTTTGAGCCTCATACACATTGCCTATGCCGCTCATAGCCCTGAATACTCCGCTGTTGATATGGTGTTTTTGCGACACAAACAGAACTTCATTATAAAGTTCCAGTGCCTGCGCGTATTTTTTTTGATCGTAATACAAGCCAGCAAGGTGAAATCGGGTTGGAAGAGTCTCAACCGCATATTTTTTCATTGGAAGCAGGTTCTTTGCTTTCAAAAAATAGCACTCTGCGCTGTCTGGGTTGGAAATCCTGTAAAAGGTGCCCAGATTATTTAAAGCAAAAAGGTAGTTTAGACTATCATTATATGCAATCGTGATACTGCAGGCTTTCCTGTAATAAAGCAGCGACAGTTTAGTATCGTTCAGCGATTGGTAATTGCCGGCCAGGTTAAGATAAACCGGGCCAAGCGCTTGTGTAGTGCCGAGAGAATCAAATATTTTTATTGCTTCAAGCAGTTTTTTCTGGGCAGCAAAATAATCCCCGGTAGAACTAAGGAGTGAACCATCAATGTTCAGCGCATTTGCCTTTTCAAAGCTCTGCGTCTTTTTATCGAATAATGTGTATGTTTCTTCAAGATATTTTCTAGCAAGGAAATACTTGCCATCGTTTGTTAATTGCTGCGATAACCATATCCCTGAATATATTTTGACGGCATTACTTCTTCCCGGGCTAATTTGGCTTTGAAAACGTTTCATTAAACTGTAAGCAGAGTCTCTCATATCGAGTTTTATCAGCGCATTGGTCTTTAACTCAAGGTAATCAACAACCAGAGAATCTGCAAGTGTTTCTATGGGAGCAGCTTGAACCAAGGAATCCAAAAGCCGCATTGCAGAAAGCGGTTCAGCAGATGTAAGCAGACGGACCTTCTTACTGCCTAATGTTAATTTTTCTGTTGGCTGTTTGTCTGTTTTTTTGCTGCTACAAGATGTAAAGCATGCCATCACACAAAAACAGATCAGGATTGAAGTTTGAAAACCAGGTGTCTTTCGTTTGCACATTACACAAATGTATATAAAAACACGGGATAAACCTGCTTTTATCCAGTGATTGAATATTCTGAAGCAGATGTTGTTAGTCTTTCACTATTTGCTTTATCAGAACCTATGCCTTTTTTCAGCATTTTATACTCAGTCCTGGCAGTTTTGTGACAGTTTTTCTTTCACCAATCTTCTGACGATCATCCTTCCCTCTTTACCTGCAGTCACGATGAGCCTGCGGACATAGAGTCGCCAGCTTGTCGCCGTTGACAGTGTAGTCGCAACTGCCGTCACTTTTGAAGGCAAAAGGATGCAAAACCTTTTGCCAGAACCAAGCGCCCTCCCGCACTGATAAAATACCGTAAATCCAGGCAAAGTAGTGGATTGAAACAATTTCTGCTTTGTACTTAATGAAAATAAATTCAACGAATTGTTTAATCCAAACGGCCTTTGGGCCGACTTTGCCGGATTTCCTTGTGTTTCGACGTTCATGCCCGGTATGGCCCGTCCATCCAAACCGGCCAGCGCACTGCTTTGTAAATTAATTTAATCGAATAATTCGTTTTACAAAGGTATTTTAACCTCGAGTTATGGCTGTGTTTAAAAAGAGCCAGCACATAAAAAATAAAAAGAAGCCTAAATTTTTCAATGTGCAAAAATCCAACAATCGAAATTTTAACAAACTGATAAATATATTAGCAATAGGATGAACTCAGATTTTACTATTGGAATATCTTGTTTCTTTAGACTTTATCCTGCAAATTAATCCGCACTTTGGATTATAACTCAAAATTTGTCAACATAAAAAATCCCCGAAGCATTCACCCCGGGGATTTTACTGGCTTGTTTGACAATCGTTTACATCACAATCAGTCGTTTATTCACCACCATGCCGTCTTTTTCGAAACGAAGCAGATAAATGCCCGGTTTGATAAGTTGCAGGTTGTAAATCACTTCCATCGAATTAAACTGTTTTGTTTCAACGACCACTCCTTCGGCACTAATCAGCATCATTTTGATGGTTTCAGTGTTTTCGGGTGCTTCGATCGTGATCTGGTTGTTTGCCGGATTTGGATAGAAGCTTACTTCAAACGCTGCTTTTTGCGTGATTTCAGATTCTGTTTCATCTCCTGTTTTCAGGTAACCTACCACCTCTGCATGATCGAACCAGGCTTTGGTCGTTCTGCCTGCAACAATATTCTCGGCAAAGAATCCTGCATTGATACAATTTGTCATGGCAACGGTGGCTGTATAACGGCGTATCCAGCTCGTTCCGTTGTAGGAGGTATAAATCATGAAAATATTCCCGCTGCGCTGAATCTTCATCCAGTGAATCGATGGTATCGACTGACTTACATTGGTCATATTGCCATTGGTCGTTGTGCGGTAACCAATATATACACTTGGGTTGTATAATCTTGTTTTGATATATACAGCCTTTGCGTTTGTTGCGTTAAAAAAATTTCGTCGAAAATACCACCCCGAATTCACAAAACGCGACAAAACTTATTTCGGATGTATACATCCGAAATAAGTTTTTTGGAAAATAAGAAAAACATGAGGTGTTTTTCGGGCAGCTAATTACATATCTAAATCGCTGCAAAAGAAATTGTTGGAATGATACGGCTGTATATTATTGAGCCTCAATATTGGATTTCAGGAATAACGAAGGCTTCACACCCGTATATTTTTTAAAGGCTGATATAAAACTCGACATAGAGTTAAAACCGACGGAATTTGCAATGGCTTGGATGGTCAGATTACTGTTTTTTTTATCCATAAGGAGCTTTCGCGCTTCTTTAATCCGCAACTCGTTGATGAAATCACTAAAGTTTTGGTGGAATTTTTCGTTGATGACCTGTGAAAGATAATTGCGGCTCACATTGAGCTTCTCCGCTAACAGGTCTAACGTAATATCTGGCTGCAAATAGGTTTTCCCGGAATCAAACAAGTCCATAACTGCAAAAATCAGATTATCTTTCTGTGAATCGCTGAGCGGAGAAGCGGAGTACCTGGTAACGATCCTGAGATTGGACAACTGATCACTTTGCTGGCAGGCGAAAGCCAAAATCGATAGCAACTCTTCCTCAAAATCAGTAAGTTCTATGTTCTTTTTAACCAACATTTTATAGGCAAGGTTCTTCCCCCTCCTTTCAAACAAAATAGCAATAATGGATATTACCGCACCACACAAAAGAACAAAAAACAGATTCTTCAACAGTTTTTCGTTTTTAAGCTGATTGATTTTTAATTCCTGTTCAGCTTCAAGAAACTGAATGGTTTTTTCTTTTTTATCAGTTTCATATTTTAAGGTAAGATCGGCAATTTCCTGTTCTGTTTCTTTACTTGTGATGCTATCGGTAATGGCTTCAAATTGCCGGTAGTTTAACAACGCTGAATCAAAATTCCGGTGTGCCGAGTCAATCGTAAACAGGTTGTAATAAGCGTTTCGCATCCATTCCTTAGCATTAATCTTACGGGCAATTTCCAAGCCTTTTTCATTATAATACCTTGCCGAATCATCTATCTTTAACTGATGATAGACTTCGCCTATATTAATAAACAAACCGGATTCGGTGTTCAGGTTGGCGCCTTTCTTTTGAAGGTTAAGCGCTTGCAGATAATAAGCCAGCGCTTTTTTGTGGTTTCTACAACTTGATTCGATGCCTCCCAGGTTGGTAAGTGTGATAACCGCTTTTGAAGGATCAGCGAGTAATATTGATTTTTCCAATGCCAGCGCCATAAAGTATCTCGTCGAATCGGGGTTTCCGATGTTCTTCCAATACAAAATTCCGAGATTATTATATATCTCAGGAAGATAATCTGCCTTATTTACTTTCAAAGCTAACTTCATGGCAAACTCAGAATAGAGAAGCGATTTAGCGGTATTTCCCATTTGCTGATATGTAGCGCCTAGAGAATAGTTGACAAGGATAAGGTTGGCGGAATCGTTGGCTATTTCCCAATAATTTAAAGCCACAAAAAGGTTTTGAAGCGCCTTTGGATACTCATTTGCGTTTCGGTAAAGATTGCCAAGATCATACGAAACTTTTGCAATGGATTCCTTTTTGTCCATAGCTTTTGCCAGTACCAGGCTTTGCGCAAGATATTTTCCGGCGCTGTCGTTTTGTCCAAGCAGGTTAAAAAGAGCGCCTAAATTAGAGGCAGCCTTCAATTGCATTTCCGGAAAATTATTTTTCTCGCTGATATTTAAAGTTTTATGATAATAGCTCAAAGAACTGTCATAACTGCCATTAAACCAGAAGTAATTGCCTTTTATGTTCAGGAAATTTAGTTCGCACCTCTGTAACTGCTTGCCTTTCAGCATTTTTTCAGCATTATTTAACATTCTCCACGCCGAATCCATGTCTTTGCGAAACATCGCAGAAGTTAACAAGAGGTAGGCATCAATGCTGTCGGCCTGTTTGGATGAAACAGTTTCTGAATGTCCGCGCCGATTATTTTCATCCCTGCCGGAACAAAATGACAGGCTGAGAATCAGGCTTATCACTACAATGAGATAAAAAATATAACGCATCAATGCAGAATTTTTAAAATGAATAAAATGGTTTGGTAAAAGTATGATAAAAAATTTATTGATCTTCATGCCAGTTTCATGGGTAAATATTATTTTGATGTGCTGGCAATATAAAAGCAGCCAAATTGGGTTCGGTATATTTTTCGAAAACTTTCTGCGATAGAATTTGTGTAAAGCCTTGATCTTTTGGTCATTTTGTATCATGACAAAAGGACAATAAAATAAATTAAAACTATTTTAAGAGAAAATCGCAAAAAACAATAAATCATATACAGGAATTTCTGTTTCGATACCGTTCCGCAAACGAACTCGTATAAAGACTTGATGACAGATATTGCTTTTATATCGTCTCAAACAGCGCAAAGTAGTAAACAGTCTTGCCATAATTGTACCCCTAAATTGTACCCCCGCAGAGGTAATTGATTATCAGGCAATAACAAGGTTTTTTTGAAAAATATTGTACTTTCTAGTCCTGTTAGGGCTACAAAATAACCGCTTTAAATATTTGTATTTGAGGCGGTTTTGTTTTTTTACCCCCGAATTGCAACCCTTTTTACGCTTTCTTCCAAATCTAAATATTAGCCAGTATAAGACAAACAACTATCATGATTATGGCGATTAATTACAATTTACCTCCTACTACTATCCAATGAATCTATCTCCATAAAAATATTTTAGTCAAGGTCGCTTTGGCGACAATGATTGTTTCCTAATCTTTCCTTTCTATTTATTACCTGTTTGCCGCAAAAGCACCTTCGGTTGCTTCAATATGTCATGGGCTAATTTCATGGTGGGGTTTAATTGAACGTAAACCTTGACTTAAAATATTCAGTACTATATATAACAACCTTGTTTTATTAAAGGAATGATTTAAAAACAACCTTTAATAATTAAAACATGACTATATTTGCATTCTAAATGGGCATCGTCATGGAAAGAGTAATTAACAAAAGCCTTCTGCAATGGAAGGAAAAATCAAACCGAAAACCATTAATCGTGCGTGGAGCTCGTCAAACTGGCAAATCATGGTCAATAACCGCGTTTGGAAAGGATTATTTTGAAGGAACAACACATATCCTGAATTTTGAAAAACGCCCTGATATTCATCAGGTTTTCGAACGGAATTTTGAAATCCCAAGAATTATAGCTGAAATTGAAATTTTACTCAATAAAAAAATTACTCCCGGAAAAGATTTATTATTTTTTGACGAAATTCAGGAATGTCCGAAGGCAATCGTATCATTGCGCTATTTTTATGAACAAATCCCTGATCTCCATCTTATTGCAGCAGGCTCATTGCTTGAGTTTTCATTGAATGATATTCCGTTTCCGGTTGGCAGGGTACAACTTTTGAATATGTTCCCAATGAGTTTTTACGAGTTTTTAAAAGCAAGCGGTAAAGATATTGCAGCTGATCTTATTATGGATACGCCAAAGCAATTGTCTGAATCAGTTCATCTTATGTTGATTGATGAGCTTCGTAAGTATTTTTTTGTTGGTGGTATGCCTGAATGTGTTAAAACCTATGTTGAAACAGATAGTTTGCAGGAAGTATTTGAGATTCAATCAGATCTGATCAATACTTTTCGGCAGGATTTTAACAAATTTGCCGGTAAAGCCGATACACGATGTTTGGATATTGTATTGTTAAACGCATCGCAAAAAGTTGGCGAACAGATAAAATACACCGAAATGGCAGATGGATTTTCAAGTCCCACCATAAAAAAAGCGTTTATATTGCTTGAAACGGCACGATTGTTTAAAAAGGTAAGAGCTTCATCACCTGCCGGAATCCCTTTGGGGGCAAGTGCTTCGGAAAAGAAATTTAAAGCAATAATGCTTGATATTGGATTAATGGCCAGCTTAAATGGATTGAATATCTCGAAAGAATATTTAAAGAGCGATTTGTTATCTATCTTCAGAGGCGCAATGGCAGAGCAATTTGTTGGACAGGAAATATTGGCAGCAACAAATGCCGATCTTTATTATTGGGCCAGAGAAGCCGCAGGTAGCAGTGCTGAAACCGATTTTCTGATCGAAAAATTGGGTAAAGTGATACCTGTTGAAGTCAAAAGTGGAAAGTCGGGTAGTTTGAAAAGCTTGCACCTTTTGTTGGATACGTATAAAAATGTGGAAAATGCATATGTATTTTCAAATGCTGCTTTTGGTGAGATCTCTGAGAAAAAGATTACGTTTTTGCCCTTGTATTACACAGCATCAGCTGTCACATCAGGTTAGATTTCGTTTTGATGGTTGTAAGAAAAAAACAGAATTTATCAAAGTGAGATATGGTCTTCATGCCTTAGGAGGTTGCTGCTACTGTCCATATAATTTATCTCCATAAAAATATTTTAGTCAAGGTCTATCTTGTCCTGTTAGGGCTACAGAATTTTATATTAACCACTTGTAAATGATTTATTTATGAGTGGTTTTTCTTAAGTATTTAACCCCAAATAGAATGATGCAATGAAACGGTGAGGAATTTGCAAACAGCTATTTTCTTTCGAGGTACTTTCCGAGTTTTTCAATAATGTTCTTACTATTGATTGGCTTTGAAATATAATCATCGCAGCCAGCTTCATAAACACGTGCCTCATCGCCCGACATACTGTATGCCGTAACTGCAATAATCGGAAGGCTCGGATAAATCAACTTTAAAATTTTTGTTGCTTCGTAACCATTCATCACCGGCATTTTGATATCCATTAAAATGATGTTTGGTGTTGGAAAGTTTTGACAATACTCTACCGCTTCCAAGCCATTAAAGGCGCGCAAAACCTCCACATTAAACTGTTTGCGTAAAATTGCTTCTAACACAAAGAAATTAGAATCTTCATCTTCTGCAATCAATACGATAGGATTATAGGGCATATTCTCGTCAGTAAGACTTGTGTTCTCAACTTCTTTAACGAGCATTTTTTCATCAAATGGAATGGTAAAATAGAAGGTGGTCCCTTTTTCTTTTTCCGAATCAAACCAAATTCTGCCTTTTAAAAGCTCCGAAATTTTACCGCAAATGGCTAAACCCAAACCACTTCCTTCAAATCTCCTCAAACTACTTGAATCTTCCTGGGTGAAGTTTTTAAAAATCATTGGCTGAACCTTTTGATCAATACCTACTCCGGTATCTCTGACAAAAAATTCAATGAAAGATTGCTTGATTTTGAATCCAAATGTTACCGAACCATTGTCTGTAAACTTCGATGCATTATTGAGTATATGGTGTAATAGTTTATCTAATAAACTCTTATCTGTCAATATATTAAGACTACTAAACCCTTGTGGGAAATCAAGAATCAATTTAAGGTTTTTCTCCTTGCATTCATTTTCAGCTTCTTCAATAACCGGATTGAGAAACTCGAACAACTCTGTTTCGGCAAGATAAACAGGCATATTATCAGATGAAAGCAAAGAAATATCCATGTATTGCGTGATTGTCCGTAATAGCCGCTTAGTGCTGATATTGATGATGTCTATCATTTCAATACGGATTTCTACCGGCAAATCGGGTTCAGATATTAAGGATGACGCACCGACCAATCCATTGAGAGGTGTGCGTACTTCATGAGAGATATTATTCAGAAAGTCGGTTTTTATCTGATCACTCGCTCTGGCTAAATGAATTGCCGAAATCAATTCCTTTTTTTGATTAACAAAAAGCTCGATAAGATTTCCAATACGTTCAAAATCAAGACTATTCCGCTTCAGAATTGTAATTTTTGATAAATCTTCTGTTTCAATGATTTCGCTTACCAAACGAAGCGGTTTGCTCACCAGGCGCGACAATAAAAAGCCGATCGAAGTAAATAAAGCAAGCAAACTCAAAATCAGTAACCATTCCATTTGGACCGAAATGCGGCGCAACAGATTGATTACATCTAATTTACTGGTAAAAATAAGATAGCCTATTTCCGTGTTATCCCAGGTTTTTAATGCTTGTAAAACACTGATTGAGTCTGAAACAAATGCAGTTTTTAAAACCGATTTTGTTTCAGATTTTTGAACTTTACAGCCTGCAATTTCTTCTACCGAATTAATCATAGCTTCATCCCAACGCTTTACCATAAAGAAAAATGCCTGTGGATCAGTATTTTTCTCAGGATCTTTTGTAGGATGAATGGTGGCACCCTGAATCATTATTGCACCTCCGTTTATTGAATCGTTATAATTAATTGAACGGTTTTGGTATAAGCGATGTAACATTTCTTTGTCGAAACTCAGTTGAATAGGCTTTTGAACACTGTCGAATGCACTGAAAAGCACATCACCATTCAAATCCAACACCCAAACACTTTCTAGTTTGAACGAATAAACGATGGTTGAAAGATTTTCTTCAGCCCAGGTCTGATCATGATTTTTTGCAAAATCCACAAAAGGATCCCAATAAGTATAATCGTTAATTACCTGATAGATTCTGTGCTCCTGATCTTTTAAAATGGCATCGGATCGTAATTGTAATTGCTCGATATTATAATCGATAAGAACCTGTTCGCGCTTAGCATTTATTTTTAAAGCGATAACTACCAAAAGCACCACAAAAATCATGATAGCCATGAGTGCCAGAAGGATTTTTTTTTGAGTTCCCATTTCAGAATAAGTATTACTAAACCAGATACATGAAAACAACTTAGAGCGAATTTACAGAATAAAAAATTAATGAGACTAATATTTGTGAAGAAAAAATTATTTGTTGAAGAAAATTATCAGACTTCTCTTTGACCTGCAATGGTTTTTACAAGAATAGTGAATACCATCTATTTATATATCAAGTATAAACAACGTTCTTATCATGGAAAAGGGTGTCTTTTACCATATTAATTTTTGTTTGAAATCTGACTAATTGCAATACCATATTCGTCCAAATTCAGTACTTTTATTTCAATTATCCAAAAACATGGCAAAGCATAACGAACTTGGGAAATTAGGCGAACAACTGGCAATAAAACACTTGCGCGAAAAAGGTTATCAAATTTTAGCCGTGAATTGGTATTTTGGTCACCACGAAATTGATATCATTGCAAAAGATGGCGAAATGCTGGTGATTGTGGAAGTAAAAACACGGGCTACTGATGCGTTCGGCGAACCCGAATTGGCCGTAAATAAGCAAAAGCAACGCTCCATTGTAAAAGCAGCCGATGCATATATTCAAGAAAACGACTTAGCTATTGAAACCCGATTTGATGTTGTTTCGGTAATTGTGACACCCAACGAAAAACGAATTGTTCATATCGACGATGCGTTTTACCCGATCATGTAAATTATTTCGCTGATAAGTCCTTTTTAATCAGCAAATTCCAACAGTTTTACACCTTCCAAAACAACCCGCATGGTAGCCGCTAATTGCGTGGTAAACGGAATGGGTTTTTTGTCTTTAAAAACGATATTTTCGATGTTTAGTCTGTCTTTCTGTAAGGATGCGAAAACCTGATCGCTGTCGAATAAAAAGGATTTTTCATTTTCGGAAAGGCTGCATTTTCCATCTTTATTTTTATAAATCAAACGATCAAATTCATCGAAATAATAACCTTCAAGTACTTCATCGAACGATGATTGCGTGAGATAAATTTTTGGTTTATGTTTGTATGGTGCGCCAGTGCTGGGACAGAATGTGTTACAGTTGCCGCATTCATTACAAAAATTAGCAATATTCAGAATCTGTTCTTTTTGATTTATCACAAATGTGCCGGCCTGTTCAATCAGTATTTCGCCTTTGATGAGCGTTGCTTTTTCAATCTGATATGAAACAGGTGCAATCTGATAGGCCATATTTGCAAAATTTGGACAAACGGTAGTGCAAATACTGCACAATTCGTCACAATGCAAACAGCGTTCTGACTCCTTCATTATCAGTTCTTTAGACATTGTGTTGCTAACAAGTTCGAAGTTCCTTCGTTCATTGGGTTTTAACTCATCAACAGCTGGTGCAAAGGCTCTTTTCGTCCTTTTCAATAGCAATTCGTCACGTGAATGGGCTTTTTGTAAACTGTGAACGCTTGGTTTCGCAACTTCTGCTTTTTTCAATATTTCCTCTGCCACTTTGCGACCATCACCAATAGCTTTGATGGCAGTTGCTGCGCCACGCAAGGCGTCGCCCCCAATAAAAACATTGCTGATTGTGGTTCGGTAACTGATTTTATCACCTTTCAATGGCTTTATTTCGATGAAATCGAATCCGCGTTGCTGTCCAATGGCAGGGATAATGGTATCGCAATCGATGATAAATTCTGAATCTGGAATTTTCTCGGGTTGAGGTCGCTGGTTGCCTTCAGCTGGTTTCAAGTTCATTTTTGAACAGCGTAATCCAGTAATAATTCCATCCTTTTGAATGATATTTTCAGGTGAAACAAGTTCGATAATTTCAATACCTTCTTCCAACACAGCTTTAATTTCGCCCTGATCTGCAGGCATTTCATTCATCGTTCGGCGATAAACAATGGTAACCTTTCCGCCCATTCCAACCAAACGCCAGGCAGTGCGTGCCGCATCCATGGCGGTATTTCCGCCACCAACAATCACCACATTTTTCCCGATTCCGGTTGGTTCGCCAGCCTTGGCTTTGAAAAGAAAATCCAAAGGATCGAGTTGCCCTATAAAGTTATTTCCCTCTGGGAATAAGGAAGCTGAAAGCTGCGCACCGGCTGCAACATATACAAAATTGAATTCGGATTTTAGCTTTTCAAAACCAACTTTATCCATGTTCCGCTCGTAGTGAATCTTCACTCCCAAATCGGTCACACGTTTAAAATCCTTTTCAATGGCTTCGTCAGTCAGGCGAAATCCCGGAATTGCAAATTGTACCATGCCACCAGCCTTTGATTTAGCCTCAAAAACTTCCACCTGACATCC
The DNA here is from genome assembly GCA_947505205.1 of Bacteroidota bacterium. GTDB lineage: Bacteria > Bacteroidota > Bacteroidia > Bacteroidales > F082 > CAJBPB01. The sequence continues at coordinate 14,237 of CANNKD010000063.1, forward strand.
GGCAGAAGCGAGGTAAAAAGCACAAGCCAAACCCGAAGGTCCTGCTCCGATAATGGCAACTTTTATATTAGTATCTGCTGATTTCGTGATGTTTACTTCTTCCTGTTCCGAAATGAATCGTTTTACTTCGCGAATCAACAACGACTGATCATAATTGATACGGGTGCATTTATTCTGACAAAGATGATCGCACACCATTCCCGTGATGGATGGAAACGGATTGGTCTGTAAAATTGTCGTGAAAGCCTTGTCAAAAGTTCCATTGGCAGTGTGAAAAAGATATTCAGGGATCGCCTGATTTGCAGCGCATGTGTCAACACAAGGCGCGGCAATACAGTCAAAAGACCCCAATTGCCGCTTGGTTTTAATACTCTGATCAATCAAGTGCTCTCTTTTGTAGGATTTGCTCGTGATGGTCGCGTCTGCATACTTTTCGAGCTTTAGAAGAGCAGTTTTTGAAGAAGAAATTTCAATATTATTTGCCTTTTCATCCATAAATCGTTTTTCAATTTCTTCAAAATATTGTAATAATCGCATATAACCGCCTGGTTTGAGCAGGTCGGAGCAAACGGTAATGGTTTTAAATCCACAGGCTAATAAATCGGCTACGTTAAAAGCATCCGCACCACCCGAAAATGAAAGTTGCAGTTCACCATTAAATTCCTTTTGCAGTTTTAAAGCAATATTCACCGTAAGCGGATGCAAAGCACGACCGCTCATATACATCATTTCGATATTTTTCTCAAAAGCAGTTTTATTGTTTACCGATTCGAGCGTATTACTGAGTTTGATGCCAAATTCCAAACCACATTCACCGGCGGTTTTTTGCAACGAGCGAATAATTATAAGTGCATCGTCATATTTCAAATCATGCGCAAAAGCTTCATCCGGAACAATGGTTTTGAATTTCAGCTGATCATTCAAAATATGTCGCAGTTTTTCAGAACCTAATAAGGTTGGATTAAGTTTGATATATGTGTGTAAACCTTTCTCTTTCAATAAATAAGCTGCAATAGATTCTATTTCGTTGGCCGGACAACCATGCATGGTCGAAAGGGTGATATTATTCGAAATCTGTGTTGGAAAATCGATAGCATCGATTGCCGGATAAAATGACCGGATGCTGTCCTTTTTCGCTTCAAGTTCGGCGGCACAATCCTTCATTTTACTGAAATACCATTGCACATTTTCCTGCATGATTCCGCTGAGGTTGTAGCCAACACTCATATTGAAAATGGTTTCCGGCTTGCCCGAAAAACCCAATTCATGATGCAAAATATGAATCAACATCCATGCGTGGAGATATTCATCAAAGCTCTCATGAATTTTCAGTTCCTGCGACCATTCGCAGTTGTAACCTTCGTCCTGCATATCGATGCAAGGTTTTGCAATCTCAAGCTCATCAAGGGTTTGAATGGTTTTCAATTCGATATAACGGGCTCCGCAAAGCCAGGCGCCGATGATGTTTTGCGCCATTTGTGAATGCGGTCCGGCAGCCACACCGAGCGGATTTTGAAGTTGGTTACCGAAAATCTCCGTTTTAAGATCTATGGAAGGATGTGCATGATAAAAAATCTTTCGTGGAATTCCAAAAATGGAGTTTCCTTCTTTTAATTCCTTGAAAATCAGTCTAAAAAGATGCTCAAACGAAATAGGTGAAAAACGATCTGTCATGGTAAAATATCTTAAAATAAATCTGTTAATCTGTGACTTTAAATTATGGAATCAGATGAAATCTTTTACCAAATATAGAAAATGTTCTAATCATTCATACGTTTATTCGTATTCAGCACGAAATTTGAAATAAGCTACCTTTATTGATACCTTTGACAGAATAAAATTCGTTCAATGCACCGTTTTACACTTGCTATTTTAGTCTTATCCTTGTCTGTTTTTATATTTTCTTGTAGAAAAGGCGTTGAAACTGCTCGTTATCCGCTTACTGAACAGCAACTAAATTTTATTCCATATCAGCAAGGACAATCGGTGAATTTTATTCATTCAGGAGGTCATACATTTGATTTTGAGGTGATTAGTCTGGAGCGATTTTGGCTCAAAACCGAAACCGAACATCCCGGAGAGAATTATGCCTCATACGAAACGCTTGAAGTGAAACTGGAAAGCACTGAACCTGATCTTCAATGTAAACTCACAATCAATCCGTATCCATTTTATTCCGGATTTACCTGCGAGATAAATTATTTCCACTTTATTATGGGTTCATTAACTGAACCTATTTACGACAGCTTGCAAATGCAGGGAAAAATATTCAAAAACGTGTTTGTGATGGCAGATACAAACCCAACAACAAATATTGAAATCGATTCAGTTTATTATACTATTTCAGAAGGAATCATTAAAATTGGCATGACCAATGACGAAGCGTATTATATTCATAATTAAACTGTTAACTATTATTGGTTTCATCGTTGCATTTTCAACATGCAAAAAAGATCCATGTCTGGATCTGGTGAAACTCGAAGAATTGCGTCAGGAAATGGTGAGTTGGTATCCCGACACAACCCAAACACATTTTACAATCGTCGATCGAAACGGCATCAGCCAGTCGATGAACATGCATTATTACTATCACTCAAGTGAAAACACTTATTCGGATGATTGTGGAAATAACTATGGAAGTTTTGATTTGACACTCGACTATTCTATGTCTGTTTCACCATTGGGTTTTACAGTAAACGTACGCGGTTCGGGCAATCCGTTTGACGGATTTTACATCTCAATCAAATATTTTAAAGGTCTTGGCGATTGGGTTTCGCGCACCGCCGAATACGATTTGACAACCGACCATAGCAGAAGTG
>CANNKD010000064.1 GCA_947505205.1 Bacteroidota bacterium
CTCATTGCGAGCGATTCATCATTAGTGGTCACAGCGCCGGCATCTCCCATAGCGCCCAACGATTTTGTAGGATAAAAACTCCAGGCAGCGTTTGTATCATGAAAAGGCTGCCATCCATGGGCGTGAGCGGCATCATATAACCGGGCAACAGGGGAACCAGGTTCGGGGAGTCGGCCAAAAATCAATACAGGCACGTTATTCTCCAAAGGTGTAGCTATCCATCCCTCTGAATTTATATCGGCAATTTGAACTTCAATACCACCCCGATGGAGCCCTGTTCCAGTAAGTGGAAGCGTATTCGCAGGGATTGTGGCAGTTTTTAAATCCATTGCCATTGCTGCCAGAGTGAGCGCATCCGTACCACTATTGCAGCATACAGCATACTTTTGACCACAGTAACCTGCCCATTCTTCTTCAAATGAATGTGTTTGTGTGCCTCGCAGGTAGGATGAACGGTCAATACAGCCAGCTATAGCACGTTCGATTTCTTTTCGAATGGGCTCATTTGACCGCTGAAGATCGCAAAAAGGGATTGTATGCATCTGGTTAAATAGTGAATTATTTCATTTTGCATTAGGAATTGTTTGCCTGTTTTCCTTTTGTCCCAACCTGATGTAATGCAACAGCGGGTTCATCCCCGAAATCCTGACGTCAGGGTTATGCCCGAGATAAAGTGATGAATCAAACTTTTCGGATGGATTTCCTTCGTTAAAACAGTAATAAAGTAAATTATGCCTTATTGCCGATGTTCCCAAAAATATAACATCTGCATTGTTTTTATGATAGTATTTCTTGTCGAAAAGATTACTGTATTTTATAATTCTGAGTTAGGTTAAGGGATAATCCGTATCGAGCCGTTTCAAAGAATTTCTCCAGAAAGTTTATTCATCAAAGTTTATTTTTTGAGAAACAGCATAGGTACCATCTAAGCCAAATATATTATTATTCCAAAAAAAAGAATTTCTTTAATTTTCCTTTTTTTCAAATCAGGATGTTATGAAAAAAAATAGAACATTGAAGTAGTGCCAGACTTTAGGGCTCAAATAATAGGAAAGTAGGGTTTTATTCCGTCTGTGAATACTCTTTGCAACATTGATTATAAAGTTAATAAGTCACAATTAACTAGCATCAGATCATCTAACCAAATGAATCTAATAATTCTAATATTTCAACCCATTCCTAATTTCTTAGATGGGGTAATAAAACTATTCAGATAAAACATTCATTAATCATACAATAATTTTTAAACCTCTGCTACACATTGTAATTATAATGTCGAGTAATTCGGATAATTAACCCTAATCCTGAGGCTTTAAAGCAGTGTACTTCATCTTAATCAATTCAAAAAAATAAATAGCCAAATACTTCTATGATCTGAACCTGGCAAAAAATCACAGCCAAATCAATTTCAATTATTAACACGGCTTCGCCCTTTCAGTCACAGCTTCGATTGCCTTAGCTAAATGAAAAAATGACTCAACAAATGGCAAAAAATGATTTAAATATTATTCTAAAATATTAGCTTGGATAAATATTTCAACAGATGTTAATCAAAATCAATTACACTAACTATTTATTTTTTTTATCCAAGTTTCTGTGGCTAATTTAGTTTTTTTTTAAAAAGCTGTTTAAAAATTAAACCAAATCAATTTAATAAAAACCATTTTGAAATAAATTTTGTAGTTTTGTTTATAGACGATACTACCACTACTTTTCTAAACTACTGAAAAACATGTGGCTAAAAGGTCAGAAAATATAGTCAATGTTAATATGTTATGATTAGAAAGTACTTATTACGGTATTCAAATCGCTTTATTTCAGGATATCTGGTGCTGGCTTCAGATATTTTAATTGTGATTCTTTCCTTTATTGCGGCTTATATCATTCGTTTCAATTTTGATATTTCGGAAATAAACCTGTGGAGACTCCCCACTTATCTTCCACTTGTAACAGCTATATCAGCAATTGCTTTTATTGTAACGCGGTCATATGTTGGTATTATTCGTCACACCAGTACCGCCGATATTCTCAGAATATTTTACTCAGTAGCTGTTACGGCTTTTATATTGGTTTTACTTAACACTTTGATTCTATTGTATCGTTGGCCATTACCAAAGGTTTTGCCTTTGAGTATCATTATTATACACAGTCTGACCTCTCTCTTTCTGATGATTTTTACACGATTACTTGCCAAGGTTATTTGGATAAACCTCATTAGGAAAAAACAGGAAGCTACGAATGTTATCATATACGGCGCAGGAAAAGCAGGTATTTTAACTAAAAATACCTTGCTCAGTGATATAAGCAATACGTATAATGTACTTTATTTTGTTGATGAAAATCCGGGTAAAATCGGTAAAAATATTGAAGGTATTCCTATTATTGCCGCAACTGTTATTACTTCTCAATTTATTCGTAAGAAAAATATCAGTGAGGTTATTATCTCTATCCAAAATATTGATCCAGTGAAAAAACGGGAGATCGCAGATGCGTTGCTTCAGTTAAATGTAACAATCAAAAATATTCCACCCATTGAGCATTGGATCAATGGTGAACTTAAGCTGAAACAGATTAAGCACATTAATATTGAGGATTTGTTACAGCGTGAACCTATCGTATTGAATGACAGTGCTGTCATCAAAGAACATACTGATAAAGTTATTCTTGTTACCGGTGCTGCCGGAAGCATAGGTAGCGAAATCGCCCGTCAGTTATTACATTACCCGATTTCACGTATCGTTTTGTTTGACCAGTCAGAAACACCCTTGCATGAGTTAGCTCTTAAATTTAAAGCTATTTTCCCTGATTTTGACAAACGTGCAATAGTGGTCATGGGTGATGTAAGCAATTATGATAGGATGGATTGGGTTTTCAACCAGTTTAAACCACAACTTGTTTATCATGCGGCTGCATACAAGCATGTTCCGATGATGGAGGAAAATCCTGCTGAAGCTGTCCGTGTAAATGTTATGGGTACGCAAATACTGGCCGATATTTCGGTTAAGTACAATGTGCGAAAATTTGTGATGGTTTCTACGGATAAGGCCGTAAACGCATCTAATGTTATGGGTGCAACAAAACGTGTCGCTGAGATCTACGCCCAAAGTATGAATGAAAAATATCCGGATTCTACCCATTTTACCACAACCCGGTTCGGTAATGTGCTTGGGTCAAGCGGTTCGGTTATTCCTCTTTTTCGAAGACAGATTGAAGAAGGTGGTCCTTTAACCGTTACACACCCCGAAATTACCCGTTATTTTATGACAATACCTGAAGCATGTCAACTGGTACTTGAGGCCGGTGCAATGGGAAATGGAGGAGAAATTTATGTTTTCGATATGGGCCGTCCGATAAAAATTGTTGAACTGGCCCGAAATATGATTCGCCTTTCCGGGCTTCAGCCAGATGTGGATATTAAAATCTCTTATACAGGGCTTCGCCCAGGTGAGAAATTGTTTGAAGAATTATTAAATAGTAGTGAGAATTCATTGCAAACCCATCATCCGCGTATCATGATTGCAAAGGTTAATCGTATAGAGCATGAGGTTATTTCGAACCAGTTGACCGAATTGAAGCAGTTGTTGAAATTGGAAGATGAATTCAAAATTGTCGCTCATCTAAAAAAGATCGTTCCTGATTATCAAAGCAGTAACTCCAAATATGAAAGTTTGGATTCTGTTAATACAAAAAGTAGATAATAGAGTAAAGTAATATTAAGTCAAAATACATTATATGAAATTGGATAAAAAAAAACAAACCAAAAAAGAGACTAAAGTCGCAATTGATTATTCCTTGATTTTATCTGGACTGATCATCATCGCTTATATTTTAATTCCAACTTTTACGCCTAATTTAGAAGCATTGGATACAAATGCTCCTAAATTTTTATCAACAGCTATTTTAAATTTGTTTGTTTTTTTTATTATTATTTCAACCCATGATGGTAAAAGAAATTCGGTTTTTAGCGGTCAGCTCTTTAAATCTAATGTTGGCAAGGTTTACACTTTTTTTTTATTCATTGTCTTACTCTCTTTTATCAAATCATTCAATATTTTAGAATCAATCCTTCAATTTTCAAAGGTATTGACGGTTTTCGTCGCTGTATTTAACCTGACTATTATTATAAATCGTGATTTGCGTTATTTAAAGTTTATTGCTGTTATTATGATGGGATTGCTTTTATTTGACGCATTTTCGGTATTTTATTTTATAAATAAATTTTTATATGGTGAAATAGCTTCTATTTTGGATATTAAAACTGTTTATTCGAACAAGAATATATTAGCATCTGCAATTTTTGTTAAAATCCCTTTTTCTCTTTGGCTTTTGGTTTTTGATAGGGGATGGGTTAAAAAGGTCGCTTGGGTTTCTTTAACAGCAGGGATTACAGCAACATTTTTCCTTGCGACCCGCGCTTTTTATCTTGGGGTTTTTGTTATTTCAATTATTTTTCTTGTTTATTATTCTATTAGCTATTTTCAAACTAAGAAAAGGGACGTTCTTAAGATTATTGGTAATTATGCTGGAGCGCTTGTAATTTCATTGTTAGTATTTTCTGTTACACAAAGTTTTTTTTATCCAGGGAGTAGAAATAATAACCAAAACGAAAAAGCTGTCGCGATAAATAGTGGTGACAGACATACTCAAGGGGTGATAAGTCAGGTTACGTCAATAAGTGAAAAAGATGGATCAACAGGACTTCGCTTAAATGCTTGGCGTTGGTCGTGGCAGCTGATAAAGGAAAATCCTCTTCTCGGAGTGGGAGTAGGAAACTGGAAAGTTGCCATTTTGAAGCTTGAAAATCAAAAAAATGATGCATTTATTTATATCTACAAAGCTCATAATGATTTTATCGAAACTACAACGGAAACTGGAATTATTGGAGGGCTTTTATTCCTATCAATTTTTGGATTGATTTTCTGGAATTTTGTGCAATTCTCTAGAAAAAATAATAATTCCGAAGAGGGTTTATTTCAGATATTCTACTTATCGGCAATCGGTATATTGTTTTATGCAGTAGATGCTTTTTTTAATTTTCCTGCAGATAGGCCAGAGATCTTGATTTTGTTCGCTTTTTTTGTTGCAACTAGTATTGTAGCTAATAATCACGATTCTAGGCAGGTATTACTTCAGTCGAATATAGATAATTCGGCCAGGAGACTAAATTCTAAATTGGTAATATCGGGAATTGGAACGCTGTCGATAATTTTAATGTTATCAATGATTTATGTTTTTTATCTTAATTTTTTATCTATAAAAACGCAAAGGATCGCTTTTCAAGAAATTATGTCAGGAAAACTTAAAAGTCCGTCTGAGAAAATCATTTCCGGTTTTCCAATATTACCTAGTGTTAGTATTTGGGGAGAACCCATTTCATCGATTAAAGCCCGATATTTGATTGATGAGAAAAAGTATCAGGAAGCAATCAAATGTGTTGAAAGTGATCATTCCAGTCCCTATGATGCCCGACGCGAATTTTATTTATCGACAGCTTACCGAAGTATGAATATGCCAGATAGTGCTTTATATTATTCCAAACTTACCTATCAACTCAAACCAAATTATTTAAGAAATCTTGTCGTATTGACGGAACTTCTTGAAGAAAAGAAAGATTATAACCAAGCTTGTTCATATGTTGAAGCATTCTTTAAAAAGAACAAACCTGTGCATCAAGCATATGTAATGGCGAGTAATTTGTATATTAAAAACAATGAATTTGATAAAGCGAAACTTTTAATCGAAGAGGCTACTGGATATTTTCCAAATGATTCATTGATAAAAAAACAACAGCGATTTTTGTTATATAAAAAGAATATTGAGCCCTATATTGGTTTATTCAATGAAGCTAAGATCCAATTTGATAATAAGAATTACCCAAAATGTCTCACATTAATTAATGAATTTCTGGAAAAAGTTCCAAATGATAATAATGGTTTGATAACACAAGCATTCGCTTTTTATTACCTCAAAAGATATGATGAATGCATTGAAAGTATAAATCATTCAATGTTGTTAGATGAAAAAAATGCATCATTAATTAATTTAAGAGGAGTTTGTTACCGATTACAAAATAAAAGTGAAAAGGCTTGTGAAGATTTTAAAAAAGCAAAAGAAATGGGGAATCAAAGTGGGATTACCAATTACGGCCGATATTGCGGAAGTCAGTAATTGGAAATTAGTGGATCGAAAAGATGAGACTTTTCATTGAGAAATAATCAAGAACTTGATTAAGTTAAGGTAAGAATTATCCGGCGTCGTATGAGAATATATGAAATTGTCATTAAAACAATGATATAAAAGCAAACTGCCAGATTCATTTTATTCGTGAATACGAGGTAAATAACAGCTAGATTGATAATAAGTTGAGTTGATCCATAGGTAAGTGAGACTTTTAAATGAGACCATTTTTTTTCGTTTACCAAAAGCTGGTAAAGATGTTGTCGATGCGATTCAAAAATATTTTCACCTTTTTTTATTCTAATTATAATGGTAATTATCGTATCTATTCCGTATACCGAAAATAATACTATCCAATAAGCCTGCTTGGTTGCAACCATTAAACTTATCATCATCCACGATTGCATAAAAGCCATACTGATGCTGCCAATATCACCTGCAAATGCTAATGCTCGTTTCCTGGCGTTGAAAAAAGTAAAGATCAAAACGCTGATAAAGAGCGCTCCCACCAATCCTCCTGGAAAAAATGACACCCAATGATCAGGAAAAGAGCTTTTAAAAAAAGGCAATAATAGTTTGTCGGCATTATTAAGTAAACTGAATGTTCCTAATAAGACCAGACTATAAAAAGCCGTGATTGCATTGATGCCATCCATAAAATTGAATGCGTTGATCCAACCAATTGTCAAAATTAAAGCTGAAAGAATTAAATACCAGTGATATTGGAATAAGCCAAATTCATAAAACAAAAGACTAATTGCAAACAGATGAATGGCCAACCGAATGCTTCTTGAAAGACTTTTGAGGTCATCCAGAAAACTTACCAGACTTATAATCAACAACCCAATAACTGCATAAGTTTGCTCCCATCCAAAAATAATAAACCATATTGCGGCCGCAATCGGGAAAATAATTCCTCCCCCCCTGACAGTTGGATGAATATGAGAGCTTCTGCTAACCGGCCTGTCGATAATATTCATGCGTTCTGCCAATTTAATATAGCCTAGCATGATGATTATCAGTCCAATAAATATAAAAAAATAAGTTGTTATCATGATTACAGATGTTTTAGCGTAAAACTCAGCCCATCATATACAGAAATCGGCAAAGTGTTGATTTTCAATGCAGACTTTAATTTGGTATTGGAGACTACATACGATTCGGTCAATTTTTTTAATCGTTCACTATTTAACGGAAGATGAAATAAATCTCCTGATTTGGCAATAAACCGGATAATCGGTGCCGGAATATTCCAGATAATTGGTTTTCGTTGAACCGATTCTGCAATAAGCCTGATCAGCTGGTTTGTCGAAAAAGATTCATCATCAGCAATATTATATGTCCCTGAAGGAATATCTTTTTCAATGAGTAAACGTAAAACAAAGATCAGATTTCCAATTGAAACAAACGATCTATTATTTTCAAAGGAGCCTAATGGCCATGGAATTCCTTTTCTGACAAATTTATAAAGCAGATTCAAATTCCCTTTGTTTCCGGGTCCATGAATCATGCATGGACGAAGAATATAAAATTTTTTCCCTACAGGCAGTTGTTGCGATAAAATGTACTTTTCAGCAGCCAGTTTCGACTGACCATAAGGAGTTTTCGGATTGGGAATTACGTCTTCTGTGAGTATTTCGTTTCCTACTGTATCTGCAACCGCCTTCACAGAACTAAAAAAAATGAATTTCGTTGCGTTGGATTGAAGGAAATAATCAAAAATTCGTTTAGTCAGGCCAAGATTGATTTCAAAATATGAAGCAGAATCGATGGTATTAGAGGTGTCGTGCGCTTTTCCAGCCAAATGGATAATTGTATCGACCATTGGTAATTTTTCCAATTCATCCCAACCATAAACACTTTCCAAGGGAAATGGGCCTGATTTCGCGATATCTAATCCAAAAAGTTTAAAGTCCAAATGAAAAGAACTATGTAAATTAGAGCCAATGAAACCGGAAGAACCGGTGATTAATATTTTTGATTTTATTGTCAATCGGAGAGTTTTAATTGAGTACTGTCAGGTTTATTGAAGCAAAATATTGAATAGAAAAGCTATTTGGTTGCTGAAGAAAATTAGTTAGTATTTAAGATAATTTGCATAAACAGAGCGAATGCCCTCGGTCAATCCAATTTTGGGTTGCCAATTCAATTTCTTCGCAAGAGAAATGTCAAGCTGTTTTTTTGGAGTTCCATCAGGTTTACTGCGGTCCCAAAGTAATGTGCCATTGAATCCGACTATTTGGCTGATTGATTCAGCAAGTTCTCTGATAGTCAAATCGATTCCGGTTCCAATGTTAATATGTGTTTGCTTAAGTTCAACATAAAGTTTTTGCGAACTAATATGATTCATGATGTGTATGCAGGCTTCAGCCATATCATCAACGTGTAGAAATTCACGGAAGACATTTCCTGTTCCCCAATTATCAATAGAAACCTCTTGTGAAGTGATTGCCGGGTTTGTCAGATTGGGTTCAGTATAGGAATTAATTCCAAATTTTGATAGGATTTTTAAAATTTCATTTTCACTATTATTTCCACTGATACTATCGATTGGTCTCTTATTGAGATCTTCACGAATGGCATTCATGTCATTATTTTCCAGACATTTACCTAAATGTATTTTTCTTATCAAGGCCGGTAATACATGAGATTTTTCTAAATCATAATTGTCATTTTCTCCGTATAGGTTTGTTGGCATCACTGAAATAAAATCGGAACCGTATTGTCTAAAATAATTTTCACACATTTTTATTCCGGCAATTTTCGCAACGGCATATGGTTCGTTGGTTGGTTCTAAAGGACCTGTGAGAAGATATTCTTCTTTCATAGGCTGCTCAGCAAATTTAGGATAGATGCAACTGCTACCCAGAAAAAGCAATTTTCGGACGCCTGATTTCCAGGAAGCATGAATCACATTGTTCTGAATCATGAGGTTCTCATAAATGAATTGTGCCCGAAGTTTGTCATTCGCCAGAATTCCACCAACTTTTGCAGCTGCCAGAAAGACATATTCGGGATTTTCCTTTTCAAAAAACGACTCTGTTTCTGATTGTCTAGTCAGATTAAGTTCATTGGAATTACGTAGTACAAAATTCTTAAAACCATGAGAGATGAGTTTTCGGTGTATTGCCGAGCCTACCATCCCTCTGTGTCCTGCAATAAATATTTTCGCTGTCTTGTCCATAGGAGTCTGCAATTATTCGATTTTTCTTCGTAAAGCTTTATTATAGTCACTTGTTACCATGATTTTAACCAAATCGTGGAAGGTGACTTTTGGCTCCCAGCCCAATATTTCTTTGGCTTTTGAGAAATCACCCAGCAAAAGCTCAACTTCTGTCGGTCGAAAATATCTGGGATTAATTCCAACTACAATCTGTCCGTTTGATTTCAGATAGCCTTTTTCGTCAATTCCTTGGCCTTTCCAAATAATTTCTTCATTTAATGCTTTGAATGACTCTTCAATAAACTCCCTCACAGTGTGAGTTTCATTGGTAGCCAATACAAAGTCATCTGGTTCTGCAGCCTGCAAAATACGCCACATACCTTCAACAAAATCAGGAGCATAACCCCAATCGCGCTTGGCATCCAAATTTCCCAGCAATAATATATCTTGTTGTCCGGTCATGATCTTCGCGACACCAACACTAATTTTGCGAGTGACAAAGGTTTTTCCCCGTCGCTCACTTTCGTGATTGAATAGAATTCCGTTGCAAGCAAACAAGTTATAAGCTTCGCGGTAATTTACTACAATCCAATAGGCATAAAGCTTGGCAACAGCGTATGGACTGCGTGGATAAAAAGGAGTCTTCTCGTTTTGAGGAATCTGCTGAACCTTACCATAAAGTTCTGAAGTAGAAGCCTGATAAAAACGAGTATTGATTCCGGTTTCTTTTATCGAATCCAAAAATCGAAGCGTACCAATTCCATCAACTTCAGCTGTATATTCCGGCACTTCAAAACTAACCTGTACATGACTTTGAGCACCAAGGTTGTAAATCTCATCTGGATGAATCTTTTCAACCAGACGATTCAAATTACTCGAATCGGTAAGATCGCCATAATGCAGGAAAAAACGTTTGTTTAGCAAATCAGGATTATTATAAAGATGGTCGATCCTAAAAGTATTAAATGAACTTGACCGGCGAATAATGCCGTGAACAGTATATCCTTTGTCAAGCAGGAGTTCCGTAAGGTAACTACCGTCCTGGCCAGTTATGCCTGAAATGAGTGCTGTTTTCATAGAAGGGGGGAGATTATTATATTTTTTACTTTTTTGAACTATTACTACTAAATGCCCGACGATATTTCATGATAACCTTAAGTATGATATGTGGAATAATTAATGCCGGTATAATTAAAAGAAAAGTGAGATCACGATGTTTGTAAAATAATTTGATAATCATTTTTACAGATTCATTATCACCGTGCATTTTAAATCCATATGAGGAAATAATCGCATTGCTTTGAATAAATTTTCTGATGCTTTGAAAATTTGGACTTGTTTTTAAATTAGTCTTTTCAGCAAAATACCACTGATATTGGTATGGCACACTTCCTTTTTGAGAAATTGATCTGTTTTGTGCATCTAAATGAATCAACACCAGCGGTTTCCCGGAAAATGCAAGTTGACCTATCATGCTCATTTTTAACCAAAGATAAATGTCTTCACCTCTTTGTTTGCCTTCAGGGAAGGTTATTCCTTCATAAATGATTTCTTTTCTGAAACAAACACTCGAAGAGCTTATCAGACCATAACCTTTTGAGAACGTTTTGGGAAAATCCTCAATCAAGCCAAAATGATTGCTTTTTACTCCAATAGCTGATTGAAACTTTGTTCCTTCCTCGTTTTGAAAAACTAAATTTATTGAGTAAAAAATTGCTGAAGGAAACTGAGTTATCAAATTTGACATTTCTTCAAGATAACCAGGAAGCCACTCATCATCACCATCCAGCAAGCAGACAAATTGATTTTTAGCTTCAATAATTCCTTTATTTCTTGCGGCAGAAACGCCTTTGTTTGGTTGTTTGATTAAAATAACATCTCCATTAAAATGTTCCTTCACCAGTAATGCTCCGTTATCAGTTGAACCATCATCAACAACGATTACCTCATCCGGCTTTTTTGTCTGGGCAAAAACCGAATTAAGCGTTCTAATAATCTCCTTTTCTTTATTGAATAAAGGGATTACTACACTGAAGGAAAGATCGTTTTTCGGAAACATAATTAATTGACAATTAGCTGGTTTTATATAATAAAATCATGTCTCGATTTTTTACGGAATCGCTTTATGAAAATAGTGAACCGATACGGTATTATATTAACAACGACAAGCTTTATCACGGAAGAAAGAAATATTTTATTTCTAAAGAAGAAGTTTAATCCATGTTTTTTATGCATTCTTAAGTTTTCAATGCGGGATTTCAATCCTCCGCTTTTCCCGCCTTCTCTGAATCTTGAAACTGATAAATGAAGGTTTTTACCCCGAAATCCGCTACCAATCATCCTCAGTATAAGGTCATAATCCGCACTCAATGGAAAGTTGGTATCATATAAACCAATTTGGTTGTAAACTGATTTCAAAATAAAACAGGATGGGTGAGCAAATGGGATGTCATGAAATCTTTTTGAATAGATTTCATCATCAGGAAATGGATTTGTTTTCCCATAAACTTTCCCTGATTCCCTGATCAAATCAACTGATCCATATGTAAATCCGATTTCAGGATTTGAAACAAAGCAATGCGCAATTTTTTCAACAATTCCCGAATTCAGGTAATCGTCAGCATTGACCAGACCGATTATTCTACCTGTTGCCAGATGTATACCTTTATTCATGGCATCATAAATACCTTTATCTGGTTCGCTAATCCAATAATCAATTTTTTTGTCATATTTTTTGATAATATCGAGGGTTGCATCAGTTGAGCCTCCATCAATAATTACATACTCAATGTTGTAATAGCTCTGATTGAGTACACTCAGGATAGCTTCTTCAAGATGACTTGAACCATTAAATACGACGGTAATGATAGTAACGAAAGGAGTTTCATGAAATTTGCCGATCAAATCTCCTTGCATTCTTTTACCACCTTCTTTTTTCAAATCCTGTCCCCCTTCTCTTTAATTAGATCGATTAATTTGATTTATTTTTCAAAAAAAAAAGCTCACGGAAGCGTAATTCCATGTTCTTTCAAGGTGTTTTTCCAAAATTCAGAATCATAGCGTTCCCAGGCATGGCTACCAAATGGAAGTACTTGATCATTAAGTTTATAAAGATATTTTGGTTCCGCCTCAAATGCAAATTTACTTGCTTCGGCTGCATCTGGAACTTTAAAAAAAGAACAATTATCCGGGACAAGTATCCCCCAAAATGCATCTTCCTGTAAACGCGGAAATAGCGGTGGAAAATTATAAGAAAAAAATACTTTGTGGATCATTTTCTGAATAACAAAAGCTATACCAGAAAAAGTAATAGAGTCGTCTAATAACTTATTCTTTATATATCTGGGAAAATAGAGAACATTAAGAAAATCTTCAACCTTTCGAAGCGAAAAACCGCCATTACCTACTCCAAAGAAAGTCAATGGTTTAGTAGGATTTTCCATTCCTTCGAACCAGGGAGCTCCCACATAAGAATAGTTCTGATTACACCAATACTCCAACTTATCTGAAAACACCAAAGCATCGGTTTGAATAATTAGAATGTATTTATAGATTGAAAACGAATTGTAGAATAACCGTGAGAACATCAGTTCGTTATATCCGCTGGTATTTTCAAAATATTTGTTTTTAAAAACCTTCAATTTTAGATTAGAAAAGCATGGTTCGCTTTGAAAATATTCGTTAAGCCTTTGTGGACCAATGATATAAATATGATACTTTGCAAGTACTTTAATTGTATTTTGAAAAGAAAAATATTCCGATGGCGTGAAATCGATTTTATGTAAGGGGATTATTACAGCTACCTGATTTGTTTTTTTTTCCGACATAAAATGCTACTTTGAAGAATTAAATTTATCTTTAATGCCAATTGCCTTTTTAAAATATTTTATGGAATGATATCGGATTCTCTTTATTAATGAGGGATTAGTATCCAATACATTCAGGTCTTGCCACCTATCTGCATTTTTATTTCTTGAAATTTGAATTGGATGCATAAGTGGAAATTCCATCTTATTTTTCTCAAGTTTGAAAATGGTTGTATGTGGCCCTGTTGTATGTGTTCCCTCCTCATTGAAACCGAGATTTATTATTAAGTTTGAGCATGGTGTAATACATAATCCTTTACTTTTCCATATCAAATATTGCCACTGATAATCCCATGTGTTTATTCTCCCATTGTATGTTTTATTTATCATTTTTCGCCAATAGCGAGCAAAATCCTTATGGAAATCTCCTGTTTCAAGTAAAAATTTTGATTTTCTTCTTTCAGGCCAGTCTTCTATTTCTAAACTATACATCGACCAAGCACGCTTCCATGATGCCCAACCCCAAATGTTCGTATAATGACTGAAGTAATAGCTATTTGTATTTTTACTTTCTGCTGGAAAGTAACTGTTCCCTGAGATCATTTTTATTTCCGGAAAATCTTTATACTTAATAAGTAATTCTTCACAATAGCGAAAAAAGCTCAGATCAGGCAAAACATCATCTTCTAAAATAATACCCATCTCTTCATTTTCAAAAAACCAATTTATTGCCTCGCTAACGGCATGTTTACATCCTAGATTTTGATCCCGAAAAAGTGTAAAAACCTCGCATTGCCAATCTATATTACCCAATATATATTCGCGAACTGATTTTGTTTTTTCTACTTCATCAACCTTGTGCAAACGGGCACCATCTGCTCCGATATATAATTTCGTGGGCTTTGCCTGACGAATCGCTTCAAACACCTGTTTGGTTGTTTCCAGCCGGTTAAATACCAGAAATAAAACCGGAGTTTTGAGCTGATTTATCTGCGTTTCAATTTTTGATTTCATCTTTTAGCAGTACGTGATCCTGATAGAATTTTATTTATCCTTCGCGGAATCGAACAAAGCCTATCGTAATTTTTTCGTAAAATGATTGTCAATTTTAAAATTGGAATGGAATAATTATTGAAATGTTTTTTCATGAATAGCAGCTTTTCATTATCCATCCTTTTTCTATTTCCAGGATCGGCACTTATTCCAAGCATATCATACACACTCACTACTTTATCGATGTATGTATACTTCTTTTTAAATTTAAACAAGGCCAGCATTAAAAATTGCCAATCTGATGTTATATCACCATTCTCGTTGTATCGTCCTATATCTTCAAATAAGGACTTTCTTATAAACATTGCCTGATGATGAGCACCATATTTCCAAATATTTGCAAAATTGATCGTAAAATCAAGTTTTATTTCGTATCCATTCTTTGTAACAAGATTTCCAAGAATAATATCTGGTTTGTTCTCTATTGAAAATATTTCGCTAATCACATGCTGATCAACCAGATAATCACCGCTGTTTAGAAATAACAGGAATTCCCCTTTGGCTTTTTCTATTCCTTTATTCATTGCGTTATAAATTCCAGAATCGGGTTCGCTTATCCAATAGGCTATTTTATTTTCATATTTTTTGATTACATCAACACTGTTATCTGTGCTGTTACCATCAATTATTAGATATTCTAAATCTATAAATGATTGATTGACTACACTTTCAATAGTTTTTAAAAGTCCGTTTGAGTCATTAAAATTAATGGTAATAATCGATAATGCCGGGTTCATACTATTCGGGCTGTTTTTCGAGGATTGATTTAATCTAATTCAAAGGTTGAATTCAGGTATATTGATGGCATCGGTATCACAGAATCAGACAATATAATGGTTTCAAACTCCTTAACTGTATCATTGGATACATGCAAAATTGTTTTGTCATTTACTAGCAATCTCATCGTTGACTAATTTACTGGTTTATGCATAAATCCTGATTTTAGAGTCTTACCTCTTAAAATTAGTGACGAATCAGGATAGGGTGTGCATGGAATTTCATGATCATAGCATCTATCATTAGCAATTGGCACGAAAATATTGCAACCATGTATTGTAAAAGACTGGAAATTGACCGTTGGAGGTACTACGATCTTTTTTGGAACAAGCAACCCGTCTGAATAATATATATCGTAAATATTTTTGTTAACAATTCTGTAACTTCCAAGGGTAAAATACCCTAGGATTCCCAGCAATATTATCGGAATTAATAGATTGGAATTAATTTTAGGTTTCCATTGGAACTTAATAATTAACAACAGGGACAAAGAAGAAACTACAATAAATGGCTCTCCAAATCTCACATCTGGAGCCATTAACCACCAAAACAAGACACCTGCGAAAGAAGTGAAAATGATCACATTTGACATGAAACTTACCTGAACTATTTTTACTAATTGAGCACAAAGCACAATAAAAGGGGAAACAACACTTAATACCAAAGCGAATTTAATAATCAAACCTGCGTTTTTCCACCAAATTGATATCCAATCAATGAAATCCATATGAGCTGCTCTGATATAATCATCACCGCGACTTCTTGCCCATCCCAGGATTGATTCCTGCTCATTAATAACCTGGTTAATTGGCACTTTCCAATCAAAACTAAATAAATCAACGGATGGTAAAGGATAAATAAGCCAACCAGAAAGTGCCACATTTCTGAATAACCATGGCAATACAATGATAATCAGAAGTGGGATTACCCATAATATTTGTCGAAATTTAGGTTTAAATCTAAAAACAATGAATAGCAATAGTAATAAAACAGGAGCAGTTGCCAGCTTAACTGTTAATATATAAATGCTCAAGATGAAAATTGGAATGTAATTTCTGAATTCCAAAGTTTCTTTTTGAGTTGAAATATCAAGAAGTCTTACGAAAATAAATAATGTCAATGATATTGATAAAAAATCAGGAGCAGGCGAGGATAGTAAGTTACGTAATTGCAATATTGCGATAAAGACAAGTGAGTGAAATACAATTAGATTTGAAAACCCCTGCTGCTTAATCAGGTTATAAATTTTATTAATAAAATACAGAACGAGCAGGGTAAAAACAACGTAATTTATTGAAAAGATTTCTTGTTTAAAAAATTCGACCAGAGACAATGGTGCGATTAAAGTAAAAATATTCGGATTAAAACCAAATCTCCCATGCAAGTTTGCCAGACCTGGAACTACAGGATATTTCTCTATCCACTTAATTGCTTGCAGATGATAAAGTCCTGTATCATAATTATCTGGCTCATTTAGCGAGATTAAAAAAGCAATGATGATAAATGGTAGAGAATAAATTAATATTGATTTTTTTGCCTTAATCAATATTCCAATTTTAAGATTTTTACGAATAAAATAAAAAAGAATCGAACATATTAATATGAGAAATCCTAAAACGTAAATATTAAGTGGAAGAATTAATGACAACCAGGTAGTAATAGTATTTGTAAACGCTAGACCAACAAGAACTTGTTCAATAAGGTTGGTTGAATATTTAAACATTTTGGCTAAGAAATTGCCAAAGATGACAAATAAAAACATTGATAATGAAGAAGATATCAAAAGAGAAATCATGAAATTGAATACTTTGCTGACATTTTAAATCCTGTTTTCTTTTTCTTCTTCAATTAATAGATCAAGAACTTCGAAAAAGGTTTTGGTATTTTTCCAGCCAAGTTCAGTTTTTGCCATTAAATTTTCACCATAGATATCATAAATATCGTTGGGTCTGAAAAGATTTTGATCAATAACAATTTGCTCTTTTGGTAAAGCGAGTCTGTCAAATACGTAATAAATAATTTCTCTCAACGAAATTGATACGCCTGAACAAACCGTAA